>SSHD01000144.1 GCA_008017255.1 Acinetobacter sp. | reverse complement strand
TGCCATCGACCTCATAGCTTAAAAAATTGCCGCTATAAAAACCAATCAACCATGCCACAATAAAAATAATCGCCATAAGCCAATGTAGCACTTGCGCCGTGCGTGTGTAATATTGTGTCGAGCCTGACATGGCAACATCCTAGTGTGGAAATGGTGATAAGTGACTTGATTCTAAATAGTATTTTGAGTTGCTCCCATGCTGAAAATGTAACAGAGCGTTTTAAGCTTAGAACGCTGTTGTCTGAATGGTGCTTTGTACATTGTTTTATTATGTAAAATTGCTGCCTAGTCATTTCATAAATGGCATCACTTAGGCACAATAGCGCTGCCCAGAATTTAAAATTTAGGTCAAAAATTATGAAAAAATGGATACTTGTTGTAGCACCTGCGGTACTTGCATTGGCGGGATGTGTTGCTGCAAATTCAAATAATGCAGCACCAAGTATGACGCAGCAATTGGGTGTGACGGCACTTAAAATTGCGGTCAATGCAAAATGCTTGAATGAAGTGAATACTTTACCGGCATGGAAAACGGCAACACGTTATATGACGGCGCAGCAGCGTGATAATATTCAAAGCAATGTGTGTGGTTGCGTGAGCGAAAAAGCACCGAGCAGTGTTACCACTGTTGAATTAGCAGCAGCAATTGATCCATCGGCACGTGCGGTATTGGTCAATCAGGTGGTGTCTAAAACAGTGAATGCCTGTGTGGCTGAAGTTTTGCAAGGGTCATAATCGGCTTGTAATATGCGTATAGATTCCTCTGCCATGCAGGGGAATTTATGTTTAGCCATGAATAAAAACAGTGTTGCGCTAAGTTATTGGTTTTTGAGGTGTAAAGATGGTTGTTGCAGGTGTGGATGAAGCGGGGCGAGGGCCATTGGTGGGTTCGGTGGTTGCTGCAGCGGTAATTTTAGACCCAAATCAGCCGATACATGGTTTGAATGACTCTAAAAAACTTAGCGAAAAAAAGCGTGAACAATTATTTATTGAAATCCAAAGCAAGGCTTTGGCATGGTCGATTGCAGAAGCAACACATACTGAAATTGATGAGCTGAATATTTTACAGGCTTCTTTGCTTGCTATGCGCCGTGCGGTTGAACAACTGGAAATGCAACCGAATCATGTGTTGGTCGATGGTAATAAAGTGCCGCAAGGTTTAAGCATGAGTTGTGATGCAATCGTCGGTGGCGATGCGTTGCATGCGGAAATTTCTGCCGCCAGTATTTTGGCAAAAGTGACTCGTGATCGGCAAATGCAGCTATTAGATCAGCAATATCCGCAATATGCTTTTGCCAAGCATAAGGGTTATCCGACCAAAGCGCATTTTGAGGCGATTGCGGAACATGGAGTGATTGAGCAGCATCGGCGTAGTTATGCACCAGTGAAAAAAGTGCTAGGGCTATAAACAATTAAAGCGACTCAAATAGGTCGCTTTAATTTTATCTTTTACTTTGCGATTAACGATTAAAGTTATTTTGTTGGTTATCGAAATCGTTATTATGGTCTTCAAATGTTGCTTGATAGCCTTGATCTAAATGTTGCAAATGTTCGTGCATAGCACGTTCATGTTGAATACGCTGGTAGATTTCTTCACGATGCACGGAAATTTCTTTTGGTGCGTTTACACCAATACGAACCTGATTGCCTTTTACGCCAAGCACAGTAACACTGACTTGATCCCCAATCATTAATGTTTCTCCGATACGACGGGTCAGAATCAGCATGTTTATCTCCTTGCTATACGCTTAAACTTGCGATAGGGATTCAGATGTTAAAAGCACAGCCTAATACTATACAAAAATTTGAGCAGACATATAAAAATTTTAATTTTTGATAAAATCAACCAAACTAACGAAAAATATACAGCTAACAAATGATAACAGAGCCACGCTAGAAAAAACTAGAGTGGCTCTGTATTTTTGTCTATTTTTAGCAAATATTGTCGGACAATATTCTAAGCGCGCGCGCTGCTTTCGCCGTGTTCACGGTCTAAACCAAACGCAGTATGTAGGCAACGAACCGCTAGTTCTAAATAATTTTCTTCAATAATCACTGAAATTTTGATTTCAGACGTCGAAATCATCAAAATATTGATGCCTTCCTCTGCCAAAGCAGTAAACATTTTGCTGGCAACGCCTGCATGTGAGCGCATACCTACACCGACTATCGACACTTTTACAATGTCATCACGTGTTGCAACTTCACGTGCGCCAATGGCTTGTGCAGTTTCTTGCAAAATTTTGGTGGCTTTGTTGAGTTCACTGCGGTTGACGGTAAATGTAAAGTCAGTGGTGCCGTCTTCTTCTACGTTTTGGATAATCATATCCACTTCTACGTTGGCAGCACCAATTGGCGATAAAATTTTAGATGCCACACCTGGTACATCAGGAACCCCCAAAATGGTGAGTTTGGCTTCGTCACGGTTAAATGCAATACCAGAGATAATTGGCTGTTCCATATTGTCTTCCAATTCAGTCGTAATAAGTGTGCCTACATGTTGTTTAAATTCGTCATCAAATGCGCCGTCATCGTCATTATCAAAACTTGATAATACCCGTAATGGAACTTGATATTTGCCCGCGAATTCCACGGAGCGAATTTGTAATACTTTTGAGCCGAGTGATGCCATTTCTAACATTTCTTCAAAAGAAATGCGGTCCACTTTTTTGGCTTTTGGTGCAACACGTGGGTCGGTGGTATAAACACCATCGACATCGGTGTAAATTTGGCATTCATCGGCTTTGAGAGCAGCAGCAAGTGCCACGCCTGAAGTATCTGAACCACCACGACCTAAAGTTGTGGTGTTGCCTTCGGCATCGAAACCTTGGAAACCAGCCACCACAATCACACGGCCTGCGTTTAAGTGATTGCTCATCACATCGGTATCAATCGCTTCAATACGTGCTTTGTTAAATGCGCTGTCAGTTTGAATGCCGACTTGACGACCGGTCAATGATTTTGCTTCTACACCAATGGAATTGAGTGCCATTGCTAACATTGAAATCGTGACTTGTTCACCGGTTGATACCATTTGGTCCAGCTCACGTGGGTCTGGAGTTTCGGTAATGGCTTTGGCAAGTGCAAGTAAACGGTTGGTTTCACCACTCATGGCAGAAACCACCACGACCACTTTATGACCGTGATCATGCCAACGCTTGACACGACGAGCAACATTTAAAATGCGCTCAGGAGTACCCATAGAAGTACCGCCATATTTTTGAACGATTAATGCCATAGTTGTTCCATATAAGCCATGACCCCGAAGGCTTTAGTCGGGGTCAGTTACACAAAGGTGAAGTTCTGATTATTGTTCAAGCCACGCTGGAAGGGCTGCCATAACATCATCAAACTTCTCGTTTAGTGGCGCGCCACCTTGTGCTAAGTCAGGTTTACCACCACCTTTACCACCGAGCTCTTGGCTTAAGTGTTTGATAATGTCACCTGCTTTTAGCTGTGCAGCGTATTGTTGCGCGACAGAGGCGATTAAACTGACTTTATCGCCGTCGATGCCTGCTAAAACAATCACTGCATCTGCTAATTTTGATTTTACGCTGTCATGTAAGTTGCGTAATGATTTTGCATCTACACCTTTTACCGTGGTGATTAAGGTTTGACGACCCGCAATGGTTTGCGCTTGATCGAGCAAATCGGCCGCTTGGAAGCTGGCTAATTTTTGATTGAGTTGCTCGATTTGTTTTTGCAAGCTCGATGCGGTATCCGACAAGGCTTCAACTTTCTCTAAAGTTTGGTCTTTTTGTGCTTTGAGCAAACTGTTGATGATGTTGATGTCACGATCTGCTTTTTGTGCAGCTTCAATCGCTTTATGACCCGTCACCGCTTCAATACGACGTACGCCTGCTGCAACGCCACCTTCAGAGGTGATTTTAAATAAACCAATATCGCCAGTGCGCTGTACGTGTATACCGCCACACAGTTCAATCGAGAAGTTTTGTTCTTCAATGATTGAACCCATAGACAATACGCGAACTTCATCGCCGTATTTTTCGCCAAACAACATCATTGCGCCTTTGGCTTTGGCGGCTTCAATATCCAACAGCTCGGTATTGACAGTAGTATTGGCAATCACTTCGGCATTGACCAAGCGTTCAATCTGTTGCAATTGTTCAAAGCTCACAGGCTGATCATGGGCAAAGTCAAAACGTAAAATGTCCGATGCAACCAATGAACCTTTTTGCTGTACATGCGCACCTAAAACTTGGCGTAAAGCGGCGTGTAATAGGTGAGTGGCTGAGTGGTTGCGTGCAGTGGCTGCACGAATGTCTGCTTTTACCGTGGCTTCAACAGTTTGCGCTGCTTTTAAGCTGCCCATAGTCACGATACCTTGGTGTACAAAAGCGCCACCAGATTTTTTGGTATCTTGGACTTCAAAAATGCCCGTATCGTTTTTAAATAGACCTGTGTCACCGATTTGACCACCACTTTCTGCGTAGAAAGTGGTTTGGTTTAAAACGATGAGTGCTTCATCACCTTCGTTAACTTCATCAACCTGAACGCCATCTTTATAGATTGCGATAATTTGACCTTGACCGACAGTTGCCTCATAGCCATCAAATTGAGTTTCACCTTCAACTTTCACTACACTGTTATAGTCGATGGCAAACTTACCTGCATCACGGGCACGTTGGCGTTGGACAGCCATTTCAACTTCAAAGCCTGCTTCGTCGATGGTTAAGTCACGTTCACGTGCAATATCGGCGGTTAAATCGGTTGGGAAGCCGTAAGTGTCATATAGTTTAAATACGGTTTCGCCTGCAATCACATTGCCTTTTAATTGTGCCAGTTCACCTTCAAGCAATTTCAAACCTTGCTCAAGGGTTTTGGCAAATTGTTCTTCTTCACGCAATAAGGTCGCTTCAATAGCTTCTTTACGTGCCACCAGTTCAGGATAGGCTTCACCCATCACCTCAATTAGTGGTTGCAGCATTTTGTGGAAATATGCACCAGTTGCACCGAGTTTGTTGCCATGACGCACCGCACGACGAATAATACGGCGCAATACATAACCACGACCTTCATTGGATGGATTCACACCATCGGCAATCAAGAAGCAACAAGAGCGGGCATGGTCAGCAACAACACGCAAAGACGGTTGACCTTGATCTTCAATACCGATGATATTTGCCGCAGCTTTTAATAAGTGTTGGAATAAGTCGATGTCGTAGTTGGAATTGACATGTTGCAATACCGCAGAAATACGTTCCAAGCCCATGCCAGTATCGACAGATGGGGCAGGGAGTGGATGCAATACGCCGTCAGCAGTACGGTTAAACTGCATGAAAACATTGTTCCAAATTTCAATAAAACGGTCGCCATCTTCTTCTGGCGTACCTGGTAAACCACCCCAAATATGATCGCCATGATCGAAGAAAATTTCCGAGCACGGACCACAAGGACCTGTGTCGCCCATTGCCCAGAAGTTATCAGAAGCATATTGACCACCTTTGTTGTCGCCAATACGGATAATACGACTGGTATCTAGACCAATTTCTTTGTTCCAAATTTCAAAGGCTTCATCATCGGTATGGTAAACCGTGGCGTAAAGTTTATCTTTTGGTAGGGCTAACCATTGTTCGGAGGTGAGAAAGTCCCATGCAAATTTAATCGCATCACGTTTGAAATAATCACCAAACGAGAAGTTACCTAACATTTCAAAGAAAGTATGGTGACGTGCGGTATAACCGACATTGTCTAAATCGTTATGTTTACCACCAGCACGGACGCATTTTTGTGATGAAACGGCACGGACATAGTC
>SSHD01000136.1 GCA_008017255.1 Acinetobacter sp. | reverse complement strand
GCAACCACAGGTCCCGATGCGTTGCATCGAGCAAACCGTGTTGGGTAGAACGTAAAAACAACCACGGCTGCTGTAAGGCAAGTTTGCCCCACAAGCTCATCAACCGTTGTCGATAGGCCGTTTCGATTTCGCTGAGCCACGGCGAAATTTGCTGCTGTGCCAGAAATTCCAAATGGCTTAAGGCTTGCTCTGTCTGCTGCTGCGCCAACAAAATTTCTATGCGTTGTAATTCCGCCAATTCAAATGCCATCGGCACTGCTTGCTGCAAACGCTGCAAGGCGCTGGCATAGTCGCCATTACGATAATCAAACTGCGCATCAATAATTGGGTTGAGCAAACCAGACTGGCTATACACCTGCTCAATAAACAGTTGTTGATCTTTGGCGGCATCCAATAACCAAACCACCCCCAATTGTTCATAGGGATGCAAATCTTTAAAGTGCAGTGCAGTGTCTTTTTTACGTTGCTCACGAGTGAAATAGCGTTTACAACCCAACCATAAGCCTTGCAACAACACGCCGCATAACAACACCAGCGCCAGTAAACCCCACAGGCTGCTTTGAAATTGCCATGTACGCCAATAAATATAGACATACCCTGTGCCATAGCCATAACTCAACACGGCACACAGCGCAAATAACAACACACTCGCCACTGCATAAGTCAACACTAAACGCTTCATGCCATTACCCCAACAACGCCAATGTGCTGAGTTTCGGCTTAGACAAAACTGGTAGATTAGTCATTTTTTCTAAGCGTAGCTTGAGCTGCTGACTGTGTGGATCGGGCAATGCAGCAAGCAGCTGTAGCACTTCTTGCACAGCTTTGCGATATTCCACACTCTGCCCCGCATGTAAAGCCTGCGCCGCCAACAGCAAACGCAATTGGATTTCTTTTAAACTAAGATGACGCTGCATTAAGTCGGGTGCGGCACGTTGTAATTTTTCCACGCTAAACCAAGACCAGCCTGTTGGTTTTGCGCTGTTATTAAAATTAAGTTGTGGATTTTGCATTTGCTGTTGTAACTGTCGATCTAATTGCTGCAACAGCTGATCAATCTGCTGCTGTTGCTGAGTTTGTGCCAAGACAAATTGCTGAATGGCTTGCTGATCTTGGGTAATCGCTTGCAGCAAACTCTGCTCTAAGGCGGGTGCAATATTTAACTGTGGTAGCTGTTGTTGTAGTTGCTGCAACTGATCGAGTGCATAAATAAACTGTTGTTGATCTACAGCAAACTGTACCAATTGTAATTGCTGTTGAATCAATACCGTGGGGGCAACACCAGAGGGTGGCGCGGTATTGTGCTGTGTTGCATTCAATTCAGACGGATTACTCTGTTGTAATTGTCGTTGCAGGGCCACCAATTGATCGTTGAGCAAGGCATAGCGCTGTTCGGTCTGCTGCAACTGCTGTTGCACCTGCGACACCGCTTGCGCATTTTGTGCAGCATCGTAACTGAGCTTGCCTGCGCACAGCACCACCAACACCGAAGTTAAATAAACAATTTTTTTCATCGCAATCCTTGCCAGTGACGCATCGTTGTTATGATCTCCGTTGCCGCCAAGCTGTGCAACAAAATTGGCGGCCTTGCTGCATGGCTTTGGCTATTTTTTAATAATTGTACTAGACGTTCGCCCAGTACCACATACACCCAGTCGATCTGCTGTTGACTGTACTGACACAACTGCTGCCAATGCAACCAACTCGCCTCACTGCTAATTAACACCGCCACCGTTTGCTCAGGCTGTAGCTGTTGCAGCATGCCAGGAAATTTAAGCACACTACTGGCAGGGCATTGCCGATGATAAAGCACAAAATTTAAAATACTCGCACCTTGCTGTTGCAATCGTTGCATCATAAACTGCCGCCCGCCCAAGCCACGCCAAAAGGCAATTTTTGCGTCCGCATGCTGTTGCAAAATCGGCAACTCTAACATGCCTTCCGAGTTTTCTACTGCAGGGATATGACTATCGATTTGATACTGCGCCAAGGCTTGTGCCGTTGCCCGCCCTACCGCTACCCATTGCACATGCGCCAATTGCTGCATGGTAACGCCCGCTTGTTGCAAATATTGCATACCAATTTCAACCGCCGCCGGACTGACCACCACGATCACTTGCACAGTAAGCAACTGTTGATACAACTGCTGTAATTCTGCGTTAAATGGCTCTGCCACCAACTCAAGCAAAGGCAACGCTTCAACCGCATAACCCGCCCCAAGCAAGGCTTGGTTTAAAGCCGCTGCACGATTTTCAGGTCGGGTATTAATAAATAACATGAATATTTAACACAACTACAATGAATGCAAGGCTTGCAGCAATTCACCAGCACCTTGTGCCAATAAGCGCTGTGCCAATTGCTCACCCAACTGTTCGGCATCTGCGGCAGGTCCAACGATGGTTTCTTTGAGCAAGGTCTGACCATCCACACTACCGACACGCCCCTCCATCTGCAATTGCCCCTGCACTAAAGTGGCATAACCGGCAATCGGCACTTGGCAACCACCTTCCAAATAAGCATTAAAGGCACGCTCGGCACGCACGCAAACTGAAGTTTCAGCATGCTGTAACGGACCAATCAATTGTAATAATTCTGCATCATCAGCGCGGCATTCTAAACCTAGCGCACCTTGCCCTACCGCAGGTAAGCTCAAGCTAGCTGCTAAACTATGCCGAATCCGATCTGACAGGCCTAAGCGTTTTAAACCTGCGCTGGCTAAAATAATCGCATCATACATGCCATCATCGAGCTTGGCTAAGCGCGTGCCAACATTGCCACGCAGGTCGATAATCTCTAAATCGGGACGTTGTTGTAAAATTTGACACTTACGGCGCAGGCTAGAAGTGCCGACTTTCGCCCCTTGCGGTAAGGTATCGAAGTGAGGGTATTGATTGGAAACAAAAGCATCTAAAGGGTCTTCACGCTCACACGTCACTGCCAGCGTTAGGCCTTCGGGTAAATGCATTGGTACATCTTTCATGGAATGCACGGCTAAATCGGCTCGACCATCGAGCAACGCCGCTTCTAATTCTTTAACAAATAAACCCTTACCGCCAATTTTCGCCAACGGTGTGTCTAAAATTTTATCGCCTTGGGTGACGAACTTGACTAGTTCAACGGTTAAATCTGGATAAAGCGCGGTTAAACGCGCCCGAATATGCTCTGCTTGCCACAGTGCTAAAGGGCTTTGTCGAGTCGCAATTTTTAAGCTTTTCATACATCCAGTTCAGTTTTAGTCAACGCAATGGCTTCAAACTTAACTTGATCACCTAAAATTGCAAGCAAAAAATCATACATGCACGGTCATGCAGTGCAAATTTCGCTTTTATAGCTGATGCATACATTCTCTTAAATGCGGTAAATGGCGACGGCTCACCGACAAGCGCTCATCTAACTCACGTAAGCGCACTTGATATTGTCCCGCCGCAATCAACTCCAAACCCTCTAAATAATCCAGTGAAATTAAAGCATTACGATGGATACGGATAAATCGATCGGAAAATTCGCATTCTAAATCTTTTAAGGTTTCATCTATCAACACACTGCCATTTTTATGGCGTACTGTGACATATTTTTGATCGGCTAAAAAATAATAGACATTTTCCAATGCAATCAGCTCCATCCCTCGATAGGTCTTGGCAGCAATTTGATGACGCTGGGTTTTGCCATCGTGCACACCCTCGTGTTGCATGCCGCTCATTTGCGCTTGGGTCAATTGGGTCAGTTGATCGAACACCTGTTGCAAGTCTTGTTGTGCCACAGGTTTAAGTAAATAGCCTTGCGCTTGAAATTTAAAAGCTTCCAAAGCATGTTGATCGTACGCAGTGCAAAAAATAATCGCCGGACGTGGCTGCAAATGACTGAGTTGTTCTGCACATTGCAAACCATTCATGCCGGGCATTTGAATATCGAGCAACACCACATCGGGTGCATCCTGCTCAATACGCTCCAATACCTCTTGTCCATGATGTGCTGTCGCAATCACTTCATGCCCCATTTGGGTCACTAAACGCGACAAACGCTCTACCGCAAGAGGCTCATCATCAGCAATCAGAACTTTCATCCACACTCCTTGTCACCATTAATCTGTCCATCTTTTTATGATTAACGGTTTTTATTTTACTTGATAAGGGTAACTCACCAACGTCGTATACAGCGACGTGCCCCCATACACCTGAAACTTAACTGCTTGTCCATAATGCGCTTTTAAACGCTGTTGCACATTTTCTATGGCAATACCATTGCCTTTTTTCGGATTTATTGTATCGCGAGAATATGGGTTAGTAATGACTATACTGACCTGATTTTGCAATATTTCAACCAATACACTAATCACCGATGGCTGCAAAATCCGTTCTACCCCATGAAAAATACTATTCTCTAACAACGGCTGCAATGTTAACAGTGGAATGGTCACTTGTTGCAACTCCAACGGCGTGGCTTGGATATTCCATTCTACCGTTAAACGATCGCCTAAACGCATCTTTTCTATACTTAAATACTGCTGACACAAATCAATTTCTTCGTCCAAGCTCACCAATTTCAACTCTTGAAAACTAGCACGAAATAAACGCGACAAACTAATCAACATATTTTCGGCTTTATCGGCATCGCTGGCAATCAAACTCACCACACTATTTAAACTATTGAATAAAAAATGTGGATGAATCCGTGCTTGCATGGCTTGTATGCGTGCATTTAACTCGCTGTATTGCTGATTCATCCATTGCTCACGCATATATAAATAACGCAAACAAAAGGCGCCCAGCAAAATACCATAGCTCATGTGCAAGCCTGCACCGTGCAATAACACTGTTTCAGAAAAAACTGCGTTCGAGCCTGCCCAGTACTGCAGTAAATTTATCGCACAAGTGGTCAATAAAACAATCAGTTGCAGTAAAATAAAGCCTAAAATTAATGCAGTTTTTTGACTAAATTTGGCGAAAAAGGCTTGAAAATAATCCACAATGGCAGAAAAACACAAAATCACCCAATTAATAAACAGCATATATTGCAACACACGAAAACCTTCTACCGCTTGCCATGAGCGTGCTTCCGCCAACACCAACACCAACGCCAACACCTGACTGGCAACAATTAGTTCCAATAAATATTGCCATTGCCCAATTTTCGTAAAAAAATAAGAGCCTGACGGATTCGCCTGTTGCATTTGCGATAACTTATTCACTCGAGTTTCGGCAACTGCGCTTGAATTTGCTATACTCTTTTTTATTTTCCCGAGCCGCCATGACCACATCTTCTCAATCCTCGTCTGCCGCAAGCCCTCATTCAACCTCTGGTATGTGGGGCGGTCGTTTTTCTGAAGCAACAGATGCTTTTGTTGCAGAATTTACCGCATCTGTGCAATTTGACCAACGTTTTTATAAACAAGATATTGCCGGTTCAATTGCCCATGCCACCATGTTGGCAAAAGTTGGGGTGCTCACCCATGCAGAACGCGACGACATTATTCAAGGTTTAAACACCATTCAAACCGAAATTGAAGCGGGCAATTTTGAATGGCGAATAGATTTAGAAGACGTACACATGAACATTGAGTCGCGCTTAACCGCGCGCATTGGTATTACTGGTAAAAAATTACACACTGGTCGTAGCCGCAATGACCAAGTGGCGACCGACATCCGTCTTTATGTGCGTGACGAAATTGATGCGATTTTACAATTATTAAATAAATTACAAACTGGCATTTTAGCTTTAGCGGCAAAAAACACTCATACCATCATGCCAGGCTTTACCCATTTACAAACCGCACAACCAGTGACTTTTGGTCATCACCTATTGGCGTGGTTTGAAATGTTAGTCCGTGACAGCGAACGCCTACACGACTGCCGCAAACGCGTGAATCGTATGCCTTTAGGTTCAGCTGCACTCGCAGGCACGACTTACCCGATTGATCGCGCTTATACCGCTGAGCTTTTGGGCTTTGAAGCAGTGTCAGAAAACTCACTCGATGCTGTTTCAGATCGTGACTTCGCCATTGAATTTAACGCTGCGGCAGCACTCATTATGATGCACTTGTCGCGCATGTCAGAAGAACTGATTTTATGGACTTCGGCGCAGTTTAAATTCGTCAATATTCCAGATCGTTTCTGCACTGGCTCTTCAATTATGCCGCAGAAGAAAAACCCAGATGTGCCAGAGTTAGTACGTGGTAAGTCGGGGCGCGTATTTGGTGACTTAATGAGCCTATTAACCCTCATGAAAGGGCAACCTTTGGCGTATAACAAAGACAACCAAGAAGACAAAGAGCCGCTGTTTGATGCAATTGATACCGTGCGTGGCTCACTGATGGCTTTTGCCGATATGGTTCCAGCCTTAGTGCCGAATATTGAAGTGATGCGTGAAGCGGCATTACGTGGTTTTTCTACCGCAACTGACCTTGCCGACTATTTGGTGAAAAAAGGCGTGGCATTCCGCGATGCGCATGAAATTGTCGGTAAAGCGGTGGCTTTAGGCGTGGCAGAAGAAAAAGATTTATCGGAGCTGAGTTTGCAACAACTGCAACAATTCTCCGACTTAATTACTGCCGATGTATTTGACCAAGCGCTGACTTTAGAAGCTTCGGTCAATGCCCGTGACCATATTGGTGGTACTGCGCCGAAACAAGTTGAAGCTGCCATTGCACGTGCACATATCCGCTTAGCACAACTCAATTAAAATCTACCTAAACCCCTCTTTCATCCAGAGGGGCTGTTACTGGACATTCGCATGACTAGACTCGTATTTTGCCGCAAATACCAAACCGAACTTGAAGGCTTAGACTTTGCACCGTTCCCCGGTGCCAAAGGACAAGAGTTTTTTGAGCATGTTTCTAAACAAGCATGGCAAGAATGGTTAAAACACCAAACCACGCTAATTAATGAAAAGCGCCTGAATGTGTTTGACCCCGAAGCCAAAAAGTTTTTGGAAGAGCAACGCACCAAGTTTTTCAATAACGATGATAGCGTTGAAAAAGCTGAAGGGTGGAAGCCTGAAGAAAACTAAAGCAGCGCTTTAGTTTTCTGCAAGACAAGGGCGAAGTCCGCGTAGGCTTTAATTGAAAAGAATCTCGTAACGCAAGACGGAGAGCTATGCTTCGAGTTAAACAGGAAAGCAGCGCTTTAATTTTCTGCAGATCGAAAAGCCACACATTGAGTCAAATGATCGCTGGCGATTCAAAATCACCACTGCATCGCAACACCTCCAAATGCAAATTAGATCAAAAAAAATCGAATAAACAGCGCAATTTAACGCTACTTTTACGTGATCTTTACACTAGTAATAAAGCCTTACATTGCAACCACAGGAGTCTACATGACAGGCTTAAAGATGATCTATATAGTGAACAATAGATAGATTAAGAGATCACTTAGACATCTCGGCTTCAAGATCTTATTTCTCTCCCAGACTTTACCCCGAAGTCTGGGATTTTTTTGTGCACTATTCACCCAATAAAAAACCACTGTAAAAACAGTGGTTCAGATCAATTTCGCATGAGTTTTTATTTATTTACTGTTTGCTCAATTTCTTCAAGCGGGGTATGGCGCACATCTTCACCTTTGGCCATATAAATTACTTGCTCGGAAATATTACGTGCATGATCGCCAATACGCTCCAAGGAACGCAGCACCCACATCACACTAATCACCCGTGAAATATGACGCGGGTCTTCAATCATATAAGTCATTAAAGTACGTGTCGCCGATTGATATTCGCGGTCAATATCGCCATCTGCCATTACCACACGCAAGGCTTGTTCTGCATCTAAACGCGCGAAAGCATCCAAGGCATCGTGAATCATCACCCGTACCTGGTTGCCAATATGGCGGGTTTCTAAATAACCGCGCGGCGATTCACCTTCGGTACACAAAGTTTGTGCAATGCGGGCGATTTTTGAGGCTTCATCGCCAATACGTTCAAGGTCGGTATTGGCTTTAGACATGGCAATCACCATACGCAAATCAATTGCTGCAGGATGACGACGCGCCAAAATCAAGGTTAAGCCCTCATCAATATCACGCTCGAACTGATTGACCACACTGTCCTTAAATTGCACATCTACCGCCAGACTTTCATCAGTTTCTAACAGCGCATGAATGGCATTGGCAACTTGTTGTTCAACCAAGCCACCCATGGTCATAAATTTAGTATGCACATCTTGTAAGTCTTCATTAAATTGTGAAGAAATATGGTGACCTAACACAGAATTACTCGGACTCACAGCATGCCTCCATTCGACACATGGAAAAATAATGGATGATTAAAGCACAATAATGATGAAGCTTTTATGACAATAACACGAATTTGCAGATTTAGGCTGTGTTGAATTGATACACTTCAAGGGCAAAAATCTGTTAGGCTTAATGCTATTGCTTGACGGAGCGCAGTTAAAGAGCTGCTGAGATTATTTTAATCGTTCGATTTAAAAATAAGTCCCGTTGAACCTGATCAGGTTAACACCTGCGTAGGAATCAAGCCTGCAAAAATTAGCCAAGATTTATCAAACAGATAACTCTGCTCATGTTTTTGATCGTGCTTGATTCGTTAATGCTTTCCAAAGGATCATGCCATGAACCAATTAACGAATCTCTCTGCATCCGATATTACTGCTCAACATGAGCAAGATGCCAAAGATCTGACCCGTATTTTACCTGCCTCAAAAAAAGTCTATGTACAAGGCTCGCGCGCAGACATTCAAGTGCCCTTCCGTGAAATTAGCCTAACCGAAACCCCAACTGGGCTAGGCGGTGAATATAATGCCCCAGTGATGGTCTATGACACTTCAGGCGTATATACCGACCCGAATGTGACGATTGACCTGAATAAAGGTCTGCCCAATGTCCGTGAAACGTGGATTGAAGAACGTGGCGATAGCGAACGTTTAGATACACTGACTTCTACCTTTGGACAAGAACGCCTAAAAGACATCCGCACCGCAGAAATTCGATTTGCCCATATTCAAAAACCACGCCGTGCCAAAGCAGGCAAAAATGTCAGCCAAATGCACTATGCGCGTCAAGGTATTATTACCCCTGAAATGGAATATATTGCGATTCGTGAAAATCAGCGTCAGCGTGACGGTGTAGACATGCGCCAACATGCAGGGCAAAACTTTGGTGCCAAAAATCTGACTGAAATTACCCCTGAATTTGTGCGTCAAGAAATTGCCGAAGGTCGAGCCATTATCCCTGCCAACATCAACCATCCAGAATGCGAACCAATGATTATTGGCCGTAACTTCTTAGTGAAAATCAATGCCAATATTGGGAACTCAGCACTGGGTTCAAGCATTGATGAAGAAGTGGCGAAAATGACCTGGGCAACGCGCTGGGGTGCCGACACCATCATGGATTTATCAACAGGTAAAAATATCCACGAAACTCGAGAATGGATTATTCGTAACTCGCCAGTGCCGATTGGTACCGTGCCGATTTATCAAGCCTTGGAAAAAGTGGATGGCGTGGCGGAAGATTTAACTTGGGAAATCTTTAAAGACACCTTGATTGAACAAGCCGAGCAAGGGGTGGATTATTTCACCATCCATGCTGGGGTATTGTTGCGCTACGTGCCAATGACGGCGAATCGACTCACTGGCATTGTGTCACGTGGTGGTTCAATCATGGCACAGTGGTGTTTGGCGCATCATCAAGAGAATTTCCTCTATACGCATTTTGATGAAATCTGCGAAATCATGAAAGCCTATGATGTGTCGTTCAGCTTAGGCGATGGCTTGCGTCCCGGCTGTATTCAAGATGCCAATGATGAAGCGCAATTCTCTGAATTGAAAACCCTCGGTGAATTAACCCATCGCGCATGGGAACATGATGTACAGGTGATGATTGAAGGGCCAGGGCATGTGCCAATGCACATGGTCAAAGAGAACATGGACTTGCAGCTTGAAGTGTGTAAAGAAGCACCATTCTATACACTCGGTCCCTTAACCACCGACATCGCTCCGGGTTATGACCATATTACCTCAGCGATTGGTGCGGCCATGATTGGTTGGTACGGCACAGCGATGTTGTGTTATGTGACACCCAAAGAGCACCTTGGCTTACCAAACAAAAAAGACGTTAAAGACGGCATTATCACCTACAAAATTGCTGCCCATGCTGCCGACCTTGCCAAAGGCCATCCGGGCTCGCAAGCACGTGACAATGCGCTATCGAAAGCCCGTTTTGAATTCCGTTGGGAAGACCAATTTAACTTATCGCTCGACCCAGATACTGCACGCAGCATGCACGATGAAACCATGCCCAAAGAGGCGCATAAATCGGCGCACTTCTGCTCGATGTGTGGTCCAAAATTCTGCTCCATGAAAATCACTCAAAATGTCCGAGATTATGCGCAAAATCAACAGAATGCCAAGCAGTTAAATGATGCAGAAGCCGAAGTTGAAGCAGGTCTCAATAGCATGAAAGCCGTTTATCAGGAACAAGGGCAAAAGCTCTACCACAAAGTGTAAATCGACTAAAAAAAGATTTGCCAGCAAATCATTCTCGGTTAGGATGAGATATGTACTATCTCATCCTAACGTTTTAGATGACTATTATTAAACACGCCAGCTATTCTGCATCCGACTTGAGCATAGAATCGCGCGAAGTTTTATTTCGCGGTTTCGTTCAGGTTGAACAGGTGTGTCTGAAACATCGCTTATTTAACCAGACTGATTATTCCCCCAACATACAACGTGAACTGGTGCATCGTCCAGAAGCAGCCGGCGTGTTGTTATATAACGACCAACAGCAACGTTTTGCACTCATTGAACAATTTCGTATTGGTGCGATGAATGATGCCGATTCTGCTTGGCAGTTGGAAATCATTGCTGGGGTGTTAGATGGCGATGAATCCCCCGAGAACTGTATTCGGCGAGAAAGCCTAGAAGAGGCTGGCTGCCAGATCGATCAATTACAGCATTTATTTAGTTTTTACCCCTCTGCTGGTGCCTGTTCTGAGCTGTTTCATTTGTATGCTGCAGAAGTTGAGCTGCCCTTACACGGCAGTGTATTTGGTATGGCAGATGAAGGCGAAAATATTCAGCTGCATTTATTTGATTATTCGGAACTCGCCACTTTGCTTAGCAATGGCCGTTTGAGAAATGCAGCGGTCATTATGGCGTTGCAATGGCTTGCGCAACACATACCACAAAACAAAAATTCCAAGGGGTAACAACGGTGACGTTTCAAGTCTCAACATTATCACAAAAAGACTTTGTGATGATCCAGATTAGCGATACCCACTTACTGGAAACACCAGAGGTCGAGTTTTTGGGTATGCACCCAGAACAAAGTTTCCATGCCGTGGTCGACTTGGTGCGTCAGCAACACCATGAAATTGATGTGATTGTGCATACTGGTGATTTAGCACAAAACCCAACTACAGTGACTTATCAACGCTATTTACACTATATGCAAAGCCTTGGAGTTCCATTTTTTCAGACCCCTGGCAATCATGATAATCCGGCATTGTTCCCTTTCCATGAAGCTGACCCAAGCCAACCGACTGTAGTTCAACTGGGGCAATGGTGCATTATTTTACTCAATAGCGCCCAAGCCGAACGGATTGATGGCAAAATTGCAGCGGCACAACTGCAACAACTGACTGAATTACTGACTCAATATCACGATCGCCATATCATTATTGCCTGTCACCACCACCCTTTTGCGATGCAATCGGCATGGATCGATCAACACAAACTCAAAAATAGCTCCGATTTACTTGATGTCATTCAGCCATTTAGCAACATTAAAGCCATTATTTGCGGTCATGTGCATCAAGACTCGATTCACACTTGGCAAGGGATTGAGTTTTTATCTACGCCATCGACCTGCATTCAATTTAAACCGAAAAGTGCTGCATTTGCTCTCGATGAGCAACATCCAGGCTATCGTTATATTTGCCTTAAAGCCAATGGCGAAATAGAAACGCAGGTCTATCGACTGGAGGTTTCGCACCGTAACAGCAGCACCGAAGTTTTAGGCTATGATTAGGCGAAGTTAATATTGCATGCCTGTTTTGCAGGCTGAAATTCCTACTCGCTTAAGTTATTGATTACACTTTACATCACCAATTTCTCACAGCATCGAGCGCAGAATGACTACCAACTTATTTAAAAACGCTATATGATGTCGTCCCCTAATTAGGGAAAACGATCTAAGTTTCTATAAAAACACTTGCATACCACCATATTTTTTGCGTATAGATAGTACGTGTATGTTGAGGAATGCCCTACATGGCGAATGACAACCAAAATCAAATCTTGGATGAACAGACAATCGTGATTGACGAGCAAAAAGCACCAGTAAAACGTGTGCGTAAAACCAAAGCCAAGACTTCTGAAGGCGGCACCACTGCTAGTTTATTTGGCATTGCACCTTATCAGCCAAAGAAAAACGAAGAATACATGTCCGAAGGGCAGTTTGAGCATTTCCGCCAAATTTTAAATGCGTGGAAAGCAGAGCTCATGTCTGAAGTGGATCGTACCCTAAACACCATGCAAGATGAATCGACTGCGCTACCAGATGTCAACGACCGTGCCACGCAAGAAGAAGAATTTGCGATTGAATTGCGTACCCGTGACCGTGAACGCAAACTGATTCGTAAAATCGAACAGTCGCTGGAAGCCATTCAAAGCGAAGATTATGGTTACTGTGAAACTTGTGGTATTGAAATTGGTTTACGCCGTTTAGAAGCACGTCCAACAGCAACTTTATGTATCGATTGTAAAACGCTGGCTGAAATCAAAGAAAAACAAAATAACGGTTGATCACCCCTTCCCAGCCTCCTGCTTTAATAACAGGGTCGTTAAATTCTTTGTTTGAACTCCTCTAAATCTCCCTTTATTAGGGGGAGATTTACCACAAAATCAGTTCTATGGTTTGTGGTATTCCCTCCCTGATAAGGGAGGGCTAGGCAGAGTCAAACCTAATAACCCTCACTTATTCAGCGCTGCAAAAAAACTTTCCATGTCGACATCAAAACCATACATCGGACGCTTTGCGCCATCGCCAACCGGCCCTTTGCATTTTGGTTCGCTGTTGACCGCAGTGGCGAGTTTCTGTGACGCCAAAGCTCAACAAGGTACATGGCTAATCCGCATTGAAGACACTGACATCCCACGCATTTATCCAAACAGTGAAACACATATTTTACGCTGCGTAGAGGCTTTTCAATTTGAGCCTGATTTCGAAATTATCTTTCAAAAAGACCGCCTAGACATTTACCAACAGGTGCTTGAACAACTGCAAGCCCGTGCAGCGGTGTATGCCTGCCAATGCACCCGCAAAATGCTCGGTGCTAATCACATCTACGCAGGAACTTGTCGAGATTTACAGCTCGATTTTGCCCAGCAAGCCATTCGGCTGAAAGTTACCGAGCAAGAGATTTGTTTTGAAGATCGGCTGCAAGGGCGACAATGCTCCAACTTACAACATGATTTGGGGGATTTTATCCTCAAACGCCGTGATGGCATTATCAGTTATCAATTGGCGGTGGTGGTGGATGATTATTTGCAAGGCATTACGCATGTGGTACGCGGTGCAGACTTGCTCGACAATACCGCTCGACAAATTTGGCTCGGCTCCATACTCAATTATCCACCCCTAAGCTATATGCACCTGCCGCTTGCAATGAATAATCAAGGGCAAAAGCTGTCTAAACAAAATCTAGCGCAAGCTTTGGATTTATCTAAAGCCCCTGAATTATTACAACACGCCATTGCTGCTTTGGGTCAAGCGCAGGTTGATCTTGATTTACCCCGTAATATGCTGCAACAAGCCATTGCGCAGTGGGATATTGGGCGCATTCCCAAAGGCACGCAGCTCAGTGGCAACTATCTGTAGCGCATAAAAAAGCCCGAATCATCGGGCTATTGATTGGCAATTGGCTAGAAATTCAATTCTTCTCGCACTGGATTACGTGCTTGGGTGGTGGCATCAATTTTCAGGATCAGACTAATCATGGCTGCACACATCATCAATGAGGATCCACCATAACTAATAAACGGTAATGTTAGGCCTTTAGTTGGCATTAAGCCCATGTTCATGCCAGCATTCACTAAAATTTGCATTAAAAAAATAATGCTAATACCATAAGCCAAATAGCCTGCACGCAGGTAATTGTGTTGCAGGGCACGGTGCCCAATCCGAATACAACACGCCAACATGGTAAAAGACAGCGCAAGTACTACCGTTACGCCAACAAAACCAAACTCCTCGCCTAATACCGCTAACATAAAGTCGGTGTGTGCTTCTGGCAAATAAGACAGCTTTTGTACGCTATGTCCTAAACCCGTACCAAACCATTCGCCGCGTCCAAATGCCATCAGTGCATTGGACAGCTGATACCCCACACCCAATGGGTCTGCCCAAGGGTTAGTAAAGGACAGTAAGCGTTGCAAACGAAACGGTTCAAACAAAATCAGTGCGGCAATACCAGCCAAAATCGCACCGAGCATAATTAAGAACTGCGTAGCTGGTGCACCAGCAAGGAAAAATACCCCTACCATCATCAACACGATAACCACAGTAGCACCCAAGTCCGGCTCAGCCACAATAAAACCTACCGTTAATGCCATCACACCACTTAAGCGCAATAAACCTTTCCAATGGGTTCGGACTTCTTTGGCACGGCGCACCACATAATCGGCAGTGAAAATCGCCATCACAATTTTGGCGACTTCGGTCGGCTGCAAGGTAAATACCCCCACGCGAATCCAACGATGTGCACCATTGACCTCGGTTCCGACCACCAAGACTGCGACCAACAGCAGCATGGTAATGAGCCATAGCGGAAAGGCATTTTTAAACCACAGACCCAAGGCAACACGATAAGTTAAAAAAGCAACAACACCCGCCACCACTATCGAAATCGCATGCCGAATCACAAAATAATAAGGATTGTCATGAATATATTCCGCATAGGGCATAGATGCCGAAGCCACCATGACCGAACCGAAACACAATAAGGCAATGACACTAAAAATAAGAATATTCCGTGCCGTCATTTCCGCAGGCAGTTGCGGCAACAACCGCGCCCAACCTTGTGAAATTTTTTGTACTGTATTGGAGGCTAAATCAGCCATAGTGCCGTCCCTAGTTGTTCTGCAAGGCATTTACACATGCCACGAATTGCTGTCCACGATCATTATAACTTTTAAACATATCAAAACTGGCACAGGCCGGTGAAAGCAACACCACGTCTTCGGCTTGGGTCGCTTGCTGCGCCAAGTCAACTGCATCTTTTAAGCTGTTGGCGTGTAGAATTGTGGTGCTACCTTGTATGGCTTGCTCAATCAGCGCTGCATCTTCACCAATCAAAATCACAGCCTTCACATATTTTTGAATCGCTGTACGTAAGGGTTTGAAGTCTTGCCCTTTGCCTTGACCACCCAAAATCAATGCCAATTTGCCTTGCTTAACCGCAATCGCCGCGCCTAAGCCATCAATTGCGGCTAAAGTCGCACCAACATTGGTACCTTTGGAGTCGTTGTAATAGCGCACATTTGCAATAGTTTGCACATATTCACAACGATGTTCCAAACCTTTAAAGTGTTTTAAGGTGTTGAGCATTGACTGTAGCGGCAAGCCCACCGCCTCACCTAGGGCTATACACGCCAACGCATTGGCAACATTGTGCATGCCTTGAATATATAAATCTGAAGTCTTAATTAAGCGCTCTAAACCGCGTGCCAACCACATCGTGCCATCGGCTTCACGCAGCACGCCGTATTGATTCAAGTCGGGGGCATTTAGGCCAAAGCTTTGTATCGGTGTCACATCGGGCACTAAAGGACGGCTTAAACTGTCATCACGGTTATACACCACCTTTTTCACACCTTGGAAAATACGGTGTTTGGCTTTGTGATAACCCAACATATCGCCATGCCGGTCTAAATGATCTTCACTTAAATTGAGCACCACAGCAACTTCAGCGTTTAAATTGGACGTGGTTTCCAACTGAAAACTAGATAATTCTAAAACAATCAATTCAGGCTGGTCTTGAATTAAATCGAGTGCCGGACGACCCAAATTACCGCCCACAGCAACTTTTTTGCCTGCATCTTGCGCCATCATGCCCACTAAGGTGGTGACGGTACTTTTGGCATTGGAGCCAGTAATGGCAATAATCGGCACCTCGGTGGCACGGCGCAGCAGTTGAATATCACCCACCACAGCCACGCCTTGTGCAATCGCCTGTTGGACTTCTGGCAGCTGTGGCGCAAGCCCTGGGCTTAAAATAATTTCTTCGGCTTGTAATAACAGTTCGGTATCTAATTTACCAAAACTGGTGCGCACTGCTGCAGGAATTTGGTCGTGACCGGGCGGCGTTGGGCGAGAGTCGGTTACAGCAACTTGGTAGCCTTGTTCATACAGAAAGTTGACCGCTGACACGCCTGAAATACCCAAGCCAGCCACAACTTTTAATCCACCACGTTGTATTAACATTTTCGCCCCATTTTGCGCAAATTACAGAATGGCAAAATGTTAGCACTTTACTGTTTTGAATGCTTTTTCTGTTTGAACTTTATTCGAGTTTTTTTGTGTCTGTGGGTAAAAAATCACAAGGGATAATGTCCGCGACAATGCTTAGCGCCATTTCACCGCTTGTACAGCATCAGATGGTTTGGTATCAGCGTCCGAACTGGCACAACCACAACTACCACCACAGCCTGTGACTATGTTCGGTTTTATCCACAGCGCTAAGCGCTGCCAACCAAAGTGCTGGCACAGACTCGACACGGCGAACAGTGCGGCATTCGCCGTTTGTGGTAATATCTTTTTAAACACCACCGCGACACTCCATAGTACCAACAGCGCAATAATTAAATATTCAAACATAAGCCACTCTCCGATTATCCCTCCCTGTATAAAGAGAGGCTAGGTGGGATTTCACCCCCACACACGTGAAGCAATTTGGTAGGTAAAGAACGACATCAAATAAGCCAAACCAAATAAATAAGCCGTCATGATTGAAACATGCTTCCAAGAACCTGTTTCACGGCGCACCGTTGCCAAAGTCGCCAAGCAATGTGGCGCATAAATAAACCACACCAACAAAGACAAACCTGTCGCCAATGACCAGCCTGTGCCATCGGCACTAATCAAATGGGTCAAACCTTGCGAGATCGCATCATCATCTGCACCCGACAAGGCATACACCGTACCCAATGCAGCCACCACCACTTCACGCGCTGCCATAGCAGGGATTAAGGCAATACAAATTTGCCAGTTAAATCCGAGCGGGGCAAAAATCGGTTGCATCAAATGCCCTAACATACCAGCAAAGCTATAGTCGATGGCAGCTCGGGTTGCACCTTCCGGCGCTTGCGGAAAAGTACATAAGAACCACAGTAAAATCGACAACGCAAAAATAATGCCACCAACACGTCTTAAGAAAATTTTCGCCCGATCTAACAGCCCTATCGCCACACTTCTTAAATCTGGAATCCGATAACTTGGCAATTCCAACAATAACGCATGTTGTGATTGATCTTTTTGCAAAAATTTCATCACAAATGAAACGCATAACGCACTGATAATACCCGCCATATACAAGCCAAATAGCACCAAACCTTGCAGGTTAAAAATCCCCCACACGATTTGTGTTGGAATAAATGCCGCAATCAACAAGGCATAGACGGGTAATCGTGCCGAACAGGTCATCAGCGGCGCGACCATAATGGTGGTAAAACGATCTCGCGGATCGCTAATACTGCGGGTTGCCATAATACCTGGCACTGCGCAAGCAAAACTGGACAGCAACGGAATAAAGGCACGACCACTTAAGCCAGCTTTAAACATCAGTTTATCCAGCAGGAACGCGGCACGTGGCAAATACCCAGATTCTTCCAATACCAAAATAAAGAAGAACAAAATCAAAATTTGTGGCAGAAACACCACTACCCCGCCAGCACCAGCAATCATGCCATCGACCACCAGACTTTGCAGCAAAGGATGGCTAATCTGTGCAGCTAAAACCTCACCCAACCAGCCGAAAAACGCTTCAATGCCGTCCATAAATGGTGCGGCCCAAGCAAATACCGCTTGGAACACAATAAACATCATCACGGCTAAGCTAAGCAAACCCAAAACTGGATGCAAAAAAATCTTATCAAGGAAGTCGGTACGTTTATCTTCCTGATCGACAAAATTCACTACATCTTTGACAATAGTTTCGATTTTTTGATGATGCTCACCAGTTAAACCACTAAGTTCAGTGTGCGCCACGCTATATTTTTCTTGGTCTAGCGCATGCAGTAAATTTTCAATGCCACTATTGCGCACTGCAACGGTTTCCACCACAGACACGCCAAGTCGCTCAGCTAATTTTTGGGTATTGATTTGGATGCCACGCCGACGTGCTTCGTCCATCATGTTCAACACCACGAGAATGGGACGACCCAGTGCGATCACTTCCAACACCAAACCCAAGTGCAGCTTTAAATTGGTGGCATCGACCACACATAAAAAAGCGTCTTGCTGCCCTTCTTCGGCAATCTTGCCTTGGCAGACATCGCGGGTAATTTCTTCGTCTGGGCTGGTGGCCTGCAAACTATAGGTCCCGGGTAGGTCCAGCACCCGCACATCGCGTCCCGAAGGCAGTTGAAAATGTCCGACTTTACGTTCCACCGTCACACCGGCATAGTTGGCAACTTTTTGCCGCGTACCAGTTAAATGGTTAAATAATGAAGTTTTACCGCAGTTTGGATTTCCCACAAGGGCAACACGTAACGCATCACTCATGCAGGTGTTCCTTCTAATTGTATGTCAATTTTGTCGGCTTCGGCTTTACGTAAAGCAAACCGAGTAAAACCAATTTGAATGAGTATTGGGTCGCCACCAAAAATACCTTTGGTCACCACTTGCACCTGCGCACCTGGTACAAAGCCTAGACTTTCTAAACGCACTGCAACTAAATCTGGCTGCCCAGCTGCATCAACACGGCGCTTGACCTGTGTGATGGTTGCCGTTTGCTTGACCTTTAATGCTGACAATTGCACCGCTGCTCATCCATAACTATTTTGCTCGATTATACACGCGAATGAGAATAATTACCAACAACATTCAAAATGGCATTCCGTTTTTACTTTCATCGACAAGGCGTATTTTTTCTTTTACAGTGCAAGCAAATACAGAATATTTGTTGTTATGTTAAATAAAAAACCTCGTATTCCTGCTGCGATCAATATTCCAGAAAACTTAAGTTTTTTAAACGGTTTCCGCGATTATTTAGTGGCGCAAACGGTTAGCCCGCATACTCGCAATGCCTATTTGTCCGATTTAATTCAATGCAGCGAGTTACAGCCCAGTAGCATATTAACGCAATGGAATAGCGACGATATTGCCGATGTGCTATTGGCACTCACCCAAAGCGGAAAAAGTCCACGTTCAATCGCCCGTTGCCTGTCGGCTTTACGGCAGTTTTATAAATTTCTGCGTGAGCAAAAACTGCGTGACGACAACCCTGTTGCTACACATCATTCGCCCAAAATTGGTCGTGCGCTGCCGAAAGACTTATCCGAACATGAAGTTGAAGCACTGCTGCAAGCACCAGACACCAACACGGCTTTAGGTTTGAGGGATCGTGCCATGTTAGAAGTGTTGTATGCCTGTGGTTTGCAGGTGTCCGAACTGCTCAATTTACGTTTAGAGCTGCTTAACCTGAAACAAGGTTTCCTACGTGTAACGGGTAAAGGCAATAAAGAGCGATTGGTGCCACTGGGTCAACATGCTCGCGATTGGATTGAACAATACTTAGCGCAATCTCGATCACAACTGTATAAAAGTAGTACCGATTACTTATTTTTAACTCAGCACGGCGGCATTATGAGCCGACAAAACTTTTGGTATGCGATTAAACGCTACGCGCTGCAAGCCCATATTCAAGCCGAATTATCGCCACACACCTTACGCCATGCTTTTGCCACCCATTTGCTCAATCACGGGGCTGACTTACGGGTGGTACAAATGTTGCTCGGACATAGCGACCTATCAACCACGCAAATTTACACCCATGTGGCGCAACATCGTATGCAAGAATTGCATAGCAAATACCATCCAAGGGGCTAAAACTGCCTTTTATCTAAGATTTTCCCGACCACGCAGTAGTTCGGTAAGATTTCATCAAGTCGGTGCATTTTTTTGCTATGCTTAGCGCCTTTATTGCCATAAATTCGTACCAAAAGGTTCTCTATGTTGTTTACTCGGTCTACGCTTTTCGTTGCCTGCGCATTGGCATCTACTTTATGGCTTAGCGCCTGCTCTAAAGATAATTCAGCAGCTAAATCAGACCCGCTGACAGCCAGCAACCCTGCGACTGGCGAAGCATCGACCTTAAACGAGCGCAATGCTCAGCAGCGCTTAATTACGACCTTAGATCAGCATTTTAAAGCCGCCAATATCAACGCCAAAATTGTTGCGGTGAAAAAAACCGAAGT
>SSHD01000029.1 GCA_008017255.1 Acinetobacter sp. | reverse complement strand
GCATTTATGAGCGTTTATTTACCGAATCAGACCCAGAGGTAGGTGATGATTTCTTGGCAAATCTAAATCCAGATTCGTTACAAGTGGTGCAAGCGGTACTTGAGCCTGCGTTGGCTTTGGCAAAACCTGAAGATCGGTTTCAGTTTGAACGTGCAGGGTATTTTGTTGCCGATCAATACCAACACAGTGCGGAAAAACCAGTGTTTAACCGTATTTTGGACTTAAAAGATAGCTTTAAACCCAAGTAAGCTAAGCTGGGTGATAAAAGGGGTGCATTAGAAATGCGCCCCTTTTGATATTGATTAATCACATTATTTTATCGAATTTATACCGCTATGCCTTTCCCCCATATAACACAGCCGCGATATACGGTGTGCTTGGTTTTAGTTCGGACTGATATAGTAGAAATAAATTAACATCATGATTAATATTATAAAAGCTAAAGATAAATAAGTGTTTACGTTATTAAAGCTCTTAACGAATTTTATAATGTTCATTTGTTATTACTCAGAGCAAATAATTTACATTTGATTACGGAATGTATATAGAAACACATTCAATTTATAATAATTGTAATATGGTAATCATTTTTTTCAAGCTTATTTGTCACTTAAATTTAACAATTATCGATATATGGGTACTTGAGTTAACATTAGTGTGGGTTTATGCCCAAGTTTGTCACAAATTCGACTTAATAAGTCGATGTTTTGGATCAATCACTGCAAACGATTTATTGTAAATATTTATTCTTGTTTATTAGACCTCTTTCATAAGTCTTTTAAACCCCTTTGTTTTCCCCCTTCTCAAGGGGGACTTAGGGGGTTATGAAAGAAGTCTATTGTGCGAGCTATTTACTGTCGATGCTTGAGTGTTATCGTGCAGACGACAGCATCGCTAAGAAATCTTGTAGAACTAGTGCGGCCTGTGTTTCCAATGCTGCTGCATATTGCAAATTATTCTGTCTGAGTTGTGGAATAGATAAACCGACTTGGCGAATTTCGCCTGTGTGTCCAATCAGCCATTTTTCGAAATCTAATTGGCAAATTTCGATATGAAATTGTAGCGCCAAGATTTTTGAGCCAATGGCAAATGCTTGGTTTGGATAAATCTCAGAACTCGCCAACAACACGGCATTTTCAGGTAAATCAAAGGTATCGCCGTGCCAATGTAAAACCTCAATACCGTTAAGTGCTGATAAAGGATTATGATCAACAGCACTGATCTGTAATTGACTCCAACCAATTTCTTTTTGATGTCCTGCATACACCTTAGCACCTAGCGCATGTGCAATCAGTTGCGCGCCTAAACATATGCCAATAGTCGGTTTCTGGTCGTGCAGGCGTTGTTTTAAGCCTGCTATTTCATCGAGCAAAAAAGGATAATCTTCGCTTTCATAAACACCGATTGGTCCGCCTAAAATAATGGTTAGCCCATCATAATTTAGGGCGGGGCGTAGGTCATCGACACCTGCTTCAAAATAGCGCACCCGATAACCCAATTGGTCAAATACATGTTCCAGTGAACCAAGATCTTCAAATGCAAGGTGTTGAATGGCATACACGGTTTTTGGAAGGGTATTTGTTGAGCTATTCATGCTTAGGGTCGTCGCTGTATGAACTTAGATTAGGCTATTTTTTGTTTTAGCCATGCAAATAGGTCTTGATAGACTTGCTTGCGTACTGGCGGTGCAGACAACACTAGATCATGTAGACCATTTTGCACCGCTAGGGTTTGCACATCGCCTTGCATTTTTTTTGCGTTATCAGTCATGTCTTTAACATCTAAAATGACATCGCTGGTTTGTGCATCCAGCCCCCATTTTTTCGGGAACTTGGTTTGATGCGAATGCATAATTAGCGTTGGAATAGTCAAGCGCACGCCTTGATGAATTTCTTTTTGCGCTTCAGCAATCGCATGTACAAAACACAGTTGCACAAAGGGCATCGATTTCGGTTTCCAGTCTAAATTGAACTGCCATTCACCGTTTAAACTTTTATGTAAACTCGGCACATACCAAGGGTTTAAACCACTAATACATTTTCCATTGGGGAAGTGTTTGCCTAATTTACTTAGCAACGGCATTACCAGTTTTTTCTCAATTGGCGTTTTATAAAAGTCATAAAATGGACTATTTGCCCATAAAGCTTTAATTAAAGGATGGTTTGGATAATGCGCTGCATATAAAGTGGTGATTAAACCGCCAGTCGAATGCCCTGCCAACAGCACCTGGTCGTGCTGCTCTTGACCAATAATCGCGAGTGCTTGGGTAATTTCAGCATCGTATTCACGTAAATCACGCACATGAAATAAAGTTTGGTGTGGCAGATGAGAACGCCCATACTTTCGCAAATCTAGCGCATAAAAATCATAACCGTGTTGGTTAAATTGCTCGGCCATTTCGGTTTGAAAGAAATAATCGGTAAAGCCATGAATATACAGCACAGCTTTTTGGGTCGCTTGCGCGGCTTTCTTGCGCACCAAAGTCGCCACTACTTTGCCATCATAATCATTGGGCAGGGTTAAAGTTTGTTGCTGATAGTCTGAACCTAGTATATCTGTTTGATATGTATTGGTATTTATGGTCATCATTGTTATAAGTCTAGTTGCTGTTGAATAAGCAACACATTAAATGAAAATGCTTAGATGTCAATGTCATTGTGCAATAGACTGTTTTCATAACCCTCTTTAGTTCCCACTTGAGAAGGAGGAGGTTATAGGGGTATAGATGTTTTATGAAAAATGTCGAATCATTTTCTAAACCGCTTTGAGTTTTTATTTGCGGCAAAAATCGTTAAGCTATGGGCTGTTGTTTTTAACTGATGAAATTATGAAACAAGACACTGCACTCAACTTACTCAAAGCCGGCGAAAATGTTTTTTTAACCGGTTCAGCGGGTGCAGGTAAAACCTATACGCTTAATCAATACATACAATATTTAAAAGCGCGTAAAGTACCAGTTGCCATTACCGCATCTACAGGTATAGCTGCGACACACATGAATGGCATGACCATTCATACTTGGGCAGGCATTGGCATTAAAGATCGTTTAAATGATGACGATTTAAAACGCATGAAAGAACGCAAATATCTCAAAGAGCATTTGGAAAATGCCCAAGTGTTGATTATTGATGAAATTTCGATGTTACACGCCAAGCAACTGAATTTGGTTAATCAAGTACTGAAATATTTTAAAGAAAGCGATGCAGCCTTTGGCGGCATACAAGTGATTGTGGCAGGGGATTTTTTCCAGTTACCACCGGTAGGTAGAAACGATGAACAAAACCGCGATAAATTTTGTTTTATGTCAGAGGCTTGGGTCGAGGCTAAATTTAGAGTCTGTTATTTGAGCGAACAACATCGCCAAGACGACGAAATATTGAATCAAATTTTAAATGCGATTCGTGCGCAAAATCTACAAGATGAGCATATTCACGCCTTACAACAATCTGCACAGCACGACATCGGCGACACTTTTACTCGTTTATATACCCACAATATGGATGTCGATAAAATTAATTATCAACATTTAAATGCCATTGAAACTCAAACTCACCAATTTAATGCCGTGATTGAGGGCAATGATAAGCTGTTGGAAACACTAAAGTCTTCGGTGCGTGCGCCTGAAGAACTGACCTTAAAAAAACATGCCAAAGTCATGTTTGTGAAAAACAACTTTGATATGGGCTTTATTAACGGCAGTTTGGGTGAGGTGATTGGTTTTGAGGAAGATGATAAACGTGGTCTGTTGCCCAAAGTGAGGCTCACTGATGGCACGACTTTATTGGTCGAGCCAGAAACTTGGTCAATTGAAAATGAAGCGGGTAAAGCCATTGCTAGCTTTCAGCAAATCCCGCTGCGTTTGGCATGGGCAATTACCATTCATAAAAGTCAGGGCATGACGCTAGAAGCGGCAGAAATCAACCTCAGCAATACCTTTGAAAAAGGTCAGGGCTATGTGGCGTTGTCACGGTTAAAATCGCTGACTGGGTTGAAGTTATTAGGTTTTAACCATAAAGCCTTAGAGTTAGATAGTTTGGCGATTAAAGCCGATCGTCGTTTTCAAGAATTATCTAGCGAGGCAGAAGTCAATTTTGCAGAGGTGGATTTGACTGCACGGCATAATGCATTTATTCGACATTGTGGTGGCACTTTAAATGCCACCGAAATTAGCCGTAATGAAAAGAAACTCGCCAAAGGAGCAAAACAAAGTTATGCCGCCGCAACTTTAGATGAAACCAAAGCGCTATTTGAAGATGGCTATGAAATTGCAGATATTGCCGTGGAACGCGGTTTAACACCTGCCACCATTATTAATCATTTAGCGCGCTTGCATAAAGAACAAGGCTTGGATATTACGGTTGCGCATCCGGGCGATGAGGTGGTGGAAGAAGTGCGTAAAATTTATAAACGGCTGCATAAAAGACAAAATCCAGAGCATTTTAGCGAAGATGGTGCAATTAAATTACGCCCGATAGTGGAAGCGACCAGTCCTAAAATGGCGTATGACCAAGTGCGTTTGGCGCTATTGTTTATAGAGTAAATTTTATTGAATAGATGTTATTCAATAGCAAGGAAGCTGTGACGTTAAAACAGACTTTATTCAAGCTGCTTAATGGGTAAAATAATGGTCTTGATGTTTACACTGTCGGCAAATCAGTGATACGTAGTCTTCGGTGTCGTAGTCCACAATCAGATCATTTGAACCACAATACATACAGCGTTTGACCGAATAAAAGCTCAGTCGGGGTTCAATTTTGCGCCACGCTTTCCATACCGGTTGTATAAAAATACTGTCGTCATAACCTAAAAATTTAAACAGCAGAATATGGCTCATTTGACTCAGTGGAATATTGTGTGGTCTAGGCAGTGTAGAGGTTTCCCAATACTCGGTGACAGCACGTTCACGGTATTGTTCTAAGGTTTTTTTGAGCAAATTGGTATTAATAAATTTATCATTTCTAGGCTGCAAGGCTTTTTGTTTGTATAGATATTCTAGCGCCGTTTGAATGAGATAATAAATTTGCCCGACGGCTAAACTTTCCATTAAACGATAACAAAAGGTTTGGAAATTGCGACTTCCTGCAATCTGAATATTCCAAGTACGACAATAAAATTGCATAAACTGCACGATTTCTTGGTACAGCACCAAATACAGTGCATCTTTGACTTCTTCGGTGCTTTTAAAGGGAATGCCGAGTGTTAAATTTTCATAAAACCAATGCCGCAATTGCTGTGCAACGCTAAACAGACTAGGGTCAGCATAACCATCGAGTCGAATATTCAAATAAAACTGTTCACCCTCGAGGGTTTGATCGGGTGCTTTCAAAATGCCAAGTTTATGTAGCTCTTGCACAATGTGATTTTGAAATAAATAATTTGGAGTAAAGTTTTGATATTTGATATTTTTCCAATGAATGTTCTCATCATGTTGTACGTCTTCACGTGCGTAATGATCGAGTAAACTCAGTAAAAAAAGTTTATGTAAAAAACTTAATTGATTGAGGTTATATACCACATCATCTTTGACTTTGTTTTTGCGCTGTTCTTGTAGCAAGGTTTGTTGGGTGAGTTTTTTGCGCTGCGCGGTACAACGCTCACAGTGACAATTTAATTTACTATCGCTGCTAAACACCCGATGCTGACAATGACTGCATTCATGGAACTGAAAGTCTTGCGTAAATTGCTCGGCTTCAACCCAAAACATAGCGGCTTGGCACAATGGGCAACGACTACTTTCATCTAACTGTTTTTGTAGAATATATAAGTCCATTGTGCCTAACTCTAGTGCGCCGAATAGGGGATTATACATGCTGAATTATTTGAAGTCAGAATTAAACAATAGTTTAGCGGTTGTTGACTGCAGGTGTGTATTGAGTTATATCTATTAAGCAATGAAGTCGTATAATGGAGTTAAATATGCAAAAAAAATCAATCAGAAAAGGAATTCTTGGGCTCGTACTTTCTTTGGCAAGTGTTACTGCTTTTTCGGCAACGATTGAGGGCTTTTGGCACAGTATTGATGATAAAACTGGTGAAAAATTATCCATCATCGAAATTAGAAAAGATGCCAAAAACGAATATAATGGAACGATTGTTTATCGTTATCCTGTACCAGGTGCTAAAGCACTGTCGCACTGTACCCAATGTACTGGCGCATTAAAGAACAAACCGATTCTTGGTATGCAACTTTTAACTGGTTTTAAGGATGATCCAAACAAAGCCAATGCGTATATTGATGGTCAAGTGATAGAACCCAAATCAGGTAAAATTTATAAAGGAAAGGCTGTTGTGACGAGTGATGGTAAACGCCTACGCTTGCGTGGCTATATGGGGATTTCTGCTTTGGGTCGTACTGTGATTTGGATTCGAACAGATAAAGCTGCACCATAATTTCTCCGTTAAAAAACCTCGAAACTACTTTGGTTTCGAGGTTTTTTATGACAGCTGCATTTAAACAGGGCACGGTAAACTTTCGTCTTCCTCACCCATTTTTTTCGCAGCAATCAGTGCTTGTACTTTTCTGCTTGGCAGTTTGGCTTTGCCCAACGCATCATAACAATTGACAATATTGGTCACTTCTAAAGTGCTTAGGCAAATGCCTTCTGCAGCTAAAAAAACAGAAATAACGTGATGATCTACACCTGCTTTGGCAAGATCGTGTATGGTTTTAATGTTTTCGAGTCGATATAAATGTGCTTTTAATTCCATAGTGATAACCCTCGCTTGTTTTTATATGCCTAGAGTGGCATATAAATTTAAGCAATAACCGTGCACAAAATGTTAAGCGGCATGCAAATATGTAAGTTGCGTGCTGAAAAGTTTTGCCTTGTGTAGCTTTAATTTAATAATAGCAAACAGTGTTGTAAATTTGTCTAATCAATAAGCGACCGCATAGCTTGCAAACTTAAGCATAAGTTGCAATTAAATGCCGAAAAGCTAAGCAGCGCCTAAAGACAGCTTTTACAAGTTGGCGTATGATCTTATGGATTAAATTGATGAAGAAGTCTTGCCTACAAGACTATCTATGTGTGAATGACAAATAAGGAATATTGATGAATATTGCGGCGCAAACTCCCGTAGCAGCGGATCAAACTATTTATTTAAAAGACTATCAAAAGCCCGCGTTCTTAGTTGAATCTATCCATTTAGAT
>SSHD01000139.1 GCA_008017255.1 Acinetobacter sp. | reverse complement strand
GCTCTAACACGAGTCAATTCATGCGCGAAATCATTCTTATATCCTTTTTAGGACCCGACCAACCGAATCAGTTTACACGATTAATGCAGGTACTCTCCGTACATTCTTTGCAAATACTCGATGTGGGGCAGGCGGTTATCCATAATCAACTCACCTTAGGTATTGTGGTTGCATCGGATAACGAAACTGCGACAGCACTGGCAATGAAAGAGATTCTGATTTTAGCACATGATATTGGCTTAACAGTGCGTTTTAAACCAATCTCTTATGCAGAATACGATCAATGGGTCAGAGAGGGCGGACGAACGCGTTATATCGTCACAGCACTGGCGCCAGAACTGACCGCAGCACATTTGCAAGCGGTCACAAAAATTGTGTCTAGTCAGGGCTTTAACATTGAAACCGTCACTCGCTTGTCTGGGCGTTTGGACTTAGATCAACACAGTATTTTTCCGCCACGGGCGTGTATTCAATTTGGTTTAAGTGGGCAAATGCTCGATGCGCAAGCCATGCGCGCTGCCTGTTTAAGCCTGTCTGGTGAGTTAAATGTTGATGTAGCTGTGCAAGAAGACAATGCTTACCGCCGTAATCGTCGCCTAGTCTGTTTCGATATGGATTCGACCTTAATTGAACAAGAAGTCATTGATGAATTGGCGCTAGAAGCAGGCGTGGGGCCACAAGTCGCTGAAATTACTGAACGCGCCATGTTGGGTGAGTTAGATTTCCAACAAAGTTTCCGTGCGCGTGTTGCGTTGTTAAAAGGTTTGGATGCTTCTGTTCTGCCTAAAATTGCTGAGCGTCTAACTGTGACAGAAGGTGCAGAGCGCTTAATTTCAACCTTAAAAGCGCTAGGTTATAAAACCGCGATTTTATCTGGTGGCTTCCAATATTTTGCCGAATATTTACAAGCCAAACTTGGTATAGATGAAGTGCATGCCAATATTTTAGATGTGCAAGATGGTTTAGTCACTGGTGAGGTTAAAGGTGCCATTGTCGATGGTGCACGTAAAGCAGAGCTGTTACGCCAATTGGCTGAAAAGATGGGTATTTCATTAGAGCAGGCGATGGCGGTGGGTGATGGTGCCAATGACTTGCCGATGCTATCCATTGCGGGTTTAGGCGTGGCGTATCGTGCTAAACCTTTGGTGCGTCAAAATGCTAATCAAGCTATTTCCAGTGTGGGTTTAGATGGGGTGCTGTATTTGCTTGGCATGCACGATAAAGACCTCAATCGCGCTTAAACGCTGTCCTGTATTGGTTTTGCATCATGTCGTGGCTTCACGATATGGTGCATTTTTATTGCGTCATGTTTTATTCATATTTGTGACTAAATGCATAGAAAAATAACGATAAAAAAATTCTAGAAAAAGTTTTTTTGTACTCAAAATTACCGATATTTTTTTGTAATGACACGCCGCAATTGATGCCATATAGCAAATTTGGAGTTTTGCGATAACAAAAAATGTAATGACAAAGGAATGTGGCGACAGCTTGTGTCGTAGTGTTGATTTTACCCCCTTTTCTTCTAAAAAAAAGCTTCCATAATGCATAAAGACGGAAAGGCAATACCAGTTAGTCAGGTTTAAAAATTACACAACAATACAGGTCTGAGCACAGACCAATTTTTGGAAGACGGAGGTTTATATGGAAGCAGCGAATTTCACCTTGTGGGTCGGATTTGGCTTAATCGCTGTTGCAGTGATAACTGTTTTCTTTTCTCCTTATCGTCGTTGGTTAAGTTTTATGTTGGCAGGTATGCTGTGTTGGGGGCTGTTAGAAGTAGTACGTTTTGGCGTGCAAACCAGCTTCGATTTATCGGTCGCATATAGTTACTTGACGGCGCTGAGCCTTGCGATGGTTACGGTTACATTTGTGTTATTACGTGAAGATAAACAAGCACAAAAGCAATTGGCAAGTCGCCAATATATTGAACACACTCCAGTCTATAAAGACGATCAACAACAGTGTTCTAGTCGCTAATCGTGCGTAAATTGCAACACATCTAAGGCATGCTCAGCATGCCTTTTTTGTGGCTATTTTTTACTACAAAGCTGTGAGCGACTTATCTGCAATTATGCTAGGATACGAGTCTAAATATTCATTATTATTTTGTAGGCAGAAATGTCATGAAGTTTTCTTCTTTACCTGTGGTTAAGTTACCGATTGTAGATGTCAGCACCGATCCATTAGATTTATTGGTGGCGGGTTTGGCATTGCGTATGAAGCAATTGGCACGGACCAGCCCAATGTTTATTGAGCTGATTTATGATCGTGAGTTCCGTATTCAAATTGGTACCGATAGCGGTGTGGCACGGCAGATTATTGTCAATCGTGGTCAAGTCGATACTGTTTCGGGCAGTGCGGAAAAGGCCGATTTTATTTTGCAATTTGCCAGCAGCGAACAAGGGGTAAAAACCTTAGTCAAAGGCGATCCGACGGCGTTCATGACCGGTATGCAAGACGGCAGTATTAAAATGGAAGGTGACTTTAGCTTGTTGGTTTGGTTTAACCAAGCGGCGAAATTGATTCCACCAAAAGTACCCAAACCAGTCAAAGAAAAACTTCGTCAAGCACGTGCCTTTATTAAAGAAAAAACAGGCAGATAAGATTGCAAAAACTCCCTTTTATGGGAGTTTTTTTATGGTTAGAATAATGCTCAGTTTATTCAATTTCGAGCATAAAGGTCACTGGCCCGTCATTGACTAAATGTACTTTCATATCCGCCGCAAAAATACCCGCTTGTACGCTTGGAAATTGTTGCCGTGCATAGTCGAGCAGTTGGCTATATAGCAATTCGGCTTCCGTTGCTGGCATAGCCGGTCCAAAGTCGGGGCGCAGTCCTTTTTGGGTTTGCGCCATGAGGGTAAATTGCGATACCAATAAAACCCCGCCATTGACCTCTGCCACATTGCAGCCCATTTTGCCGTTGGCATCTTCAAACATGCGGTATTTCAATATCTTATCAATCAGTTTTTGCCCTGTTGCCAAATTATCTTGTTTGGCTAGGCCTAAAAACACCAATGCGCCGTGTTGAATTTCGCCGCAAATACTGCCATCGACCACGACTTTAGCTTCCTGTACTCTTTGAATTAATGCGCGCATAACCGAAAAAATTGATGAAAAGACTGCCGATTTTAGCAGAGAAGCCGCCTTAAACCGTATGTAAGCGCCAAACGATAGAAATTTTCTGCGCAATATATGCAAAAAATTCAACTAAGATCAAAACTTGGCTATGTTAAAATCGAGCCATTGCCAATGATAAAACAGTATAACAATGACTGAGCTAAATTTTAATCTGGATTTATTGATTGAACCTGAACAACTGCTGCCCTATTTGGGGCACGAACTGCTGCGTGTGGTCGACTTAAGCCGAGCATCGGTCTATGAACAATTGCATGTGCCACATGCCATACATTTACAGCCTAAATACTTAGTTGCGCAGCAAGACAATGCCAATGGTGTGCTGCCCGATGGTGCAGGTTTGCAGGGATTAATTGAGAAGCTCAATATTAGCCCGCAGCACCATGTGGTGGTGTATGACGATGAAGGTGGCGCTTGGGCAGGGCGTTTGATCTGGAATTTACATTGCTTAGGTTTTCACCGTACCAGTTTAATTAATGGCGGCATACATGCGTGGTTAGGGGCGGGCTTGCCGACCAGTGCTGAGGTGGAGCGCAGCAAAGCGGTCAGCAATTTAGTGCAAGTTGATGTACAGGCAGTGCAGCTGCATCGCATTGAATATGCAGAATTATTGCAACAGGTGCAGCAACATAACATTCAGCTGTGGGACTGCCGTAGCCATGAAGAATATACAGGTCTGCGTTTAGCCGCGCGGCGTGGCGGTCATATTCCAAATGCTCTGCATTTTGAATGGAGTACTGCCCTAAACCGTGAAAATCATCTAAAATTACAACCACTTGCACGCACTAAGCAACGCTTAGAACAATTAGGTTTTAATTTACAACAACCTGTAGTGGTGTATTGTCAGTCGCACCATCGTTCAGGCTTGGCGTACATTGTCGCCAGATTGCTGAATTGGCCAGTCAAAGCCTACGATGCTGCGTGGAGTGAATGGGGCAATCGCCTCGATAGTCCTATTATTTCAGGGGAGTCACCGTCTTGAGTATCATCGCAGATTTAAAAAAACAACTGTTTATTCAAAGCCAAAATTTGGTACCACAACATCAACTCAGCCGTGTGATTGGAAAAGTTGCTGCCAGTGAAAATGTTGTAGTGAAAACTGCGGTTATTCAAGCATTTAAAGCAAAATACGGCATTGATATGAGTATTGCTGAGCAAAGCAATGCGCAACACTATAAATCTTTTAATGCGTTTTTTACTCGTGCCTTAAAAGAGGGTGCGCGCGCGGTAGATACGCAAGCCGATAGTATTGTTTGCCCTGCCGATGGTGCAATTTCACAACTGGGTAAAATTGAGTCAGGCGATATTTTTCAAGCCAAAGGGCAAAGTTTTTCGGTGGAAAAATTGATTGGTGACCCACAATTGGCGCAGCCGTTTTTAAATGGTCAATTTGCGACGGTGTATTTGTCGCCGAAAGATTACCACCGTGTGCACATGCCGCTGGCAGGGACTTTAACCGAAACTATTTATATACCAGGTGAGTTGTTTTCGGTGAATCAAACTACCGCAGAAAATGTACCGGGTTTGTTTGCACGTAATGAACGTATGGTGTGTTTGTTCGATACTGAACTGGGTCGTATGGCAGTAGTTCTCGTTGGCGCAATGATTGTGGCGGGGATTGAAACTGTTGCGACGGGTAAGGTGAAACCAACGGGTAAAGTGGAATTTCAGCATCATCAAATGCAACTCGATAAAGGTGCGGAACTGGGTCGTTTTTATTTGGGTTCAACCGCTGTGGTGTTATTTGAAAAAGATAAAATGCAGTGGGAACAGCAGTTCCAAGCCAATTCAGCTGTGGTGATGGGTGAGCGGTTGGGGCATTCAGTTTAAGTTTTTGAAATTTGAAGATGATGAATAAAGCCCCTTAAAGTTTTAAGGGGCTTTTTGTTTTGAGTTTAAGACGTATGTATTTTGAATAAGACCTAATATGTTAAATGGAATTATTTAAAGCGAATGTATATGTGGTAATTATGAGAAGAGTCATTAAATTTTCTTTTATCTAGTTCAAGATAATTGAGATTTTCTACTAATGCACCTAGTTTTTCATAACCATAGCTACGAGGATCAAATGAAGGATCACTTTTAATCATGTATCCACCCACTCCAGATAATGCAGCCCAATCTGAATCTTTAGACAGAGCATTAACAGCAACCTTTAAAGCTTCTTTTAGTTTTTTATCTTTAGACAGGTCAATATTATTGGTCGTTTTTGGCTGTTTCTTAATTTCTGTTTCAAGGGGAGTTATTTCTTCAACTTTAGGAACTAGGTTCTCAACAAAGATAAACTGATCACATGCAACAATGAAAGCATTGGGGGTCTTTTTTTCACCAAAACCATATACAACCAAGCCATTTTCTCTAATTCGCGTTGCTAATCTTGTAAAATCACTGTCTGAAGAAATCAAACAGTAACCATCCAAATGGCTTTGATGTAATAAATCCATGGCATCAATAATTAGTGCAGAGTCTGTAGCATTTTTCCCTGATGTGTAGCTAAATTGTTGGACTGGTTGAATCGCATGTTTATGTAATTCTTCTTTCCATGATTTTAAGTTTGGTTTAGTCCAATCCCCATAGATTCGTTTAATATGCGCTGTACCAAAACGTGCTATTTCTTTTAGCAAGTTTTCACAAACAGAAGCTTGAGCATTGTCAGCATCTATCAATACAGCAAGTTTCAAATTATTTGTTTCTGCCATTTTTTCACTATTTATTAGAACTTTAATTAAATTTATAACAATAAAATGATAATTACAATAACGTATGGGTCTTTAGATTATCAATAAATATTTCCGACATAAAACCTACACAATACAGTTTGTACTAGAAAGAAAAGGTGATTTATTTTGATACTTTTCATCAACCTGCTGTAAGCATTTTCCTACACCCATTAACGTCAATGACCCATATCCAAGCCAAATCAAATTGCCTAATATGAACTCATCAGGAACAGGAAGTTCCAACCAAAAATAACAATAAATAGCATCAGGACGTGAGGTACGACAGGAGTTGTATCTAGTGCAAGGAATACGGAAAAGCCCGACAGGATGTCGGGCTTTTTTATGTCTGTGCGTAGCGAAAACTAAACCAAAAAATACCAGTCAAAGACGCAACAACGCTGGCGCATGGCTGAGAATGACTTAACTGACCCGATATAAACGTTCTTTTGGAAACACCGCAGTAAAGGTCGAACCTTCATTTTCTTTAGAACTAATTTCTAAATGTGCGCCGTGCTGCATCAACACATGCTT
>SSHD01000138.1 GCA_008017255.1 Acinetobacter sp. | reverse complement strand
GGTATTTAATGTGAACCAGTTTGGCATTCCACCGCACAGCGGTGGAACGAGGAATCCTTCACAAAAAATTCACCATCGAATAAGTATAACTATTATTGGTTTAATAAAGAGCGTGTACACAGCGCACTGGGTTATGTATCGCCTTTTGAGTTTGAAGCAATGTACTATGATAAGATTAACCCGTTAGGTCAGGTGGCCTAACTTAAATAAAAAAGTCTCCGACAAACCCGGTACGGTTCAAACGCCCCTGACAAACCCGGTATGGTTCACACGATGAGAATTAAAGTTTCTATTGGTCCTATTAAATAGCATTTTGCTACTTTTTAGGTTTAATCCTAATCAAAATAACGAGTAATTATGATCCCTTCTTATGAAAACTTTAAAGATTTTAAAGATGCTGGTGAAAAAATTTTAGAGTATTTACATAATCACTTAGGCTTTGCTTTATGGATGATTACTCGTACTGAAAGTAATGATTGGATAGTTTTGCAAGCTAAAGATCATGGATATGGAGTACAGGCAGGACAGGTCTTCAATTGGGCTGACTCATACTGCTCTAAGATGGTATTAGATAAAGGGCCACGCATAGCACCTGATTCGAAAAAGATTCCACTGTATGTAGAAGCAGGCATCAACAAACTGGTCGATATAAATGCCTATATTGGGCAACCTTTATTAAATGAGGATGGTTCTATTTTCGGCACATTATGTGCTATTGATCCATCAGTACAGCCTCAAAGCATAGAACAACATAGTGATCTATTAGAGCTATTCAGTTTATTACTTAGTCGAATTTTACAAAATGAACTTAAAATTAATGAACAAAAAAGAGTTAGTGAAAAGCTTGAAATGGATTCATTAACCGATCATTTAACGGGTGTTTTTAATCGTCGTGCTTGGGATACATTTTTGGATTTAGAGGAAGATCGATGTAAAACGTACGGACATCCAACCACAGTGATTATGATAGATTTAAATGACTTAAAAGCTATAAACGATAAATCTGGTCATTCGGCTGGAGACCTGATGATCCAAAAAACGGCCCAAATCTTAAAGAAAAATGTACGCTCCAATGATTTAGTCGCGCGTTTAGGAGGAGATGAGTTTGGCATTCTAAATATTGAAACGACTTTAGAAAATACTCAGAAATTGGTGAATCGGCTTTTAAAGTCCTTACAAAATGCTGGAATTAATGCTGCTCTTGGTGTTGCGGCACGTGAACCAAGTAAAAATTTACGAATGGCAGTCATTGAAGCAGATGAAAAAATGTATCAGCATAAACGTCAAATTAAAGTCATCATTTGATTCCCTCGTTCCACCCCTTGCGAAGTACACTTCTCAGGTGGAACGCCAAACAGGTTTATATTGAATTAAAACAAGAATATGAATGGCAAAACTCTAAAAAACATAAACTTAACCCAATAAAAATCAAGCATATAAAAAGGCGCATATAGCACCTTTCTTAAATCTTATGAACCTAGTTTAGAGCTTATCATCAAACTCATTATGCTGTGGAGCATTGTATTTAAAGCCTTTGGTTTTATAACCCAAATATAAAATACCAAACATCGCCCACCATAAACCGTATTTCAGTGCGGTATCTTCAATCTCTAGCCACATGGCAAAAACACTCAAGAAACCAAACAAAGGAATAATCACATAATTCACAATATCTTTCAGGTTTTTGGTGCGACCATCACGCAGAGCATAACGCGAAATCACCGATAAATTCACAAAAGTAAAGGCAATCAACGCACCAAAGCTAATCATTGAAATCACAATATCTAAGCTCATAAAGCCCGCAGATAACGCCACCGCACCCACAATCAAAATATTATAAGAAGGGGTGAAGTTTTTCGGACTAATATGACCGAAAATCTTCTTATTAATGACCCCATCACGGCCCATTACATACATTAAACGTGACACGCCTGCATGCGCAGAAATACCAGATGCCATGACCGTAACAATCGCAAAATACAACACGATGGTTTTAAACGCCACACCGCCAACCGCTTGTAAAATATCTGGCTGAGTCGCTGCGACATCTTCAAAATAGGTTTTAGGGTCATTTGGGAAGTAAATTTGCATGAAGTAAGTGCTGACAATAAAAATAATCCCTGCAAACAATGCGGTCATGAAAATCGCACGGGGTAGGGTTTTTTCAGTATCTTTAGTTTCTTCGGCGAGTGAACTGAGCGAGTCAAATCCAGTGAACGAGAAGCACAGTAAAGTTGCACCTGTAATGAGTGCAGCGACAGAGGTCATTTCATTCCAAAACGGCTCTAAACTCCACAACTGATATTTGGCATTGACCAGTGTGCCATCGGCATTTACGCCACCAGCTAGTAGTTGATACACCATCCACGTGAAGTAGCCAATGACCGCCAACTGCACTAACACAATCAAACTATTAAAGTTGGCCACAAAACGCGCGCCGCGTAAGTTGACACCTGTCATAAAGGCCGTTAGTCCAAGCACCCACACCCAATGATTTACGTTTGGAAATAAGGCTTCAAGGTAAATCACCGCCAAAATAATATTGACCATTGGCGAGAGTAAATAATCTAGCCAAGACGACCAACCGACCATAAAGCCGACATTGGGATGAATAGATTTTTGTGCGTAGGTATAAGCTGACCCTGAAGATGGATAACGACGAATCATGTGTCCATAACTGATAGAGGTCAATAAAATTGCCACTAATGCCACGATATATGAAGTCGGCACATGGCCATGACTTTCTTCGGAAACCAAACCGAAAGTATCAAATAAAGTCATTGGTTGAATATAGGCTAAGCCAATAATAATAATGTGCCAAAAACCCAGTGTTTTTTGCAGTGTAGCGGTTGATTGAACCCCAGAAATATTAGTCAACGGCGTTATCCCCATGATCTTTGATCAGTGATCGGCTATAGTTTAAGGATGATTTGCTGATAAAACATCCTGCTACAGAAAGTCAGAATTGCGCCAATTTATCCTAAATTGATGCGCATTGTCAGTGCTATTGCCTGCTTTTTTAGCAATTTTTTTGCCAGTTGGGGAGATAAACCGATGAATAAACATTCATTTAATTAGAAAAGCCCTGATTTTCTATAAAAAATCAGGGCTTTAAAAGCTAAATTATTAAATTAAACCAATTGTTTACCAAGCTTTTTGCAAAATCGCACGTAAGTCTTGTAGGTTGGCTTCTTTCGGGTTGTAAATAATTGAACCGTCATTTAAGGCTTTTTCTGCCACTTCATCCAACTGTGCTTCGGTGACTTTGCCAGTTTCTCGCAAGGTACGTGGTAGCTTGGTTAACGTAAATAAACGATCGCGCATAGTTAAAATCGTGGCAATGGCTTTGTCAGCACGCATGTTAGCAGGGGTTTGCGCATAAATATCTGCACCAGCTAAAGGCAATAATAAATCTGCAATTTTGTCGCCATTTACTTCTTTGTTGTATTCCAGTACATAAGGCATGAATAAATTCATGCACAAGCCATGCGGTAAATGCGCTACTGCACCTAAGGCATGGCCCAATGAATGCACTAAGCCGACCATTGAGTTAGAGAATGCAATGCCTGCCATGGTTGACGCTTGTGCCAACTCTAGGCGACCTTGTGCATCATTTGGATTGTCTAAAACTTTGAATAGATTTTCACTGATTTTTTTAATCCCTGCACTGGCGTAAGCATCGCTTAATGGGTTTGCAGCTAAGCAGCTATATGCTTCAACACAATGAGTGAGTGCATCCATACCTGTCATTGCCGTTAAATGCGCTGGTAGGGTGGTGGTCATGCGCGGATCAAGAATCGCCGCATGTGGCATGAGGTAATAAGAAGCAAAAGCCAACTTCACATTTTTTTGTAAGTCCGAAACCACCGCCACCATGGTGACTTCTGAGCCAGTGCCTGATGTGGTTGGAATCACAAAAAATGGTTTTAATGGTTTTGGTAAGTTGTGTGCACCTGCATATTGCAACAGATCATCACCGCCTTCAGACACTAAAATATTAGTCGCTTTCGAGGTGTCGATGACTGAGCCACCACCAATGGCAATAATCGCATCGCATTTTTGTTTACGGTAAACGTCGGCTGCCAAACGCACCACTTCTAAACTTGAATCGGGTGGTACATCATCAAAAATTGCGCCAATGACCGCATCTGTCGTGCTAAAAGCCGCTTCGATTGGGCTAAGTAAGCCGTTGGCGCGTACACCTTTATCGGTAATAATCATGGGGCGTTTTGCGCCTAAGGTCGCAAGTTCAAACGGAATGTGTTCTAAGGCTGCGTTACCTGCAATCACTTTGACAGGGCAGAAAAATTCGTAATAAGGTTTAGCCATGTTATTCGCTCCGATTAAAGTAAGATTGTGCAACTTTGAGGTAAATGTTTTTCGCACTACTGATTTTTTCTTTGAATGATAGGTCGGTTGGATAGCGTTTCACTGCAAGCGCGGCGATCGACTTTGGTAAAATCAACGCTTCAATTTTGTTTAAGCAGCGTACCAAACGAATGGCATTGGACACATCACCATCGGCAATAATACGGTCATTGGCAAAGGCTTGCGCTGTGCCTTCTTGGAAAGAAAAAACCAAAAATGCATGAGTGACATGTTTAAAAATGACAGTTAAATCGGGCTTGGTTTTGTAGTCACTCAACAGCTCTAACTGCTGTGATTCGGTTACGCGCGCTACAAATTGCGGTCCGTGTGGGAAAACTTTCATCGAAAGCACATAGCCCACAGGAAATTTAGCCACTTCTTGTTGAACTTCTTGATCTACTTGGCTTGCCATGACCAATCCTCGACCGACAACATCCATCATCAGTTTGACATAAGCAAGTTGCAGGGTAGGTTTTACGGCTTTGGTCGAAATCACGAGCGTATCCCTTATTAAAATGATGCAAAGCTATATTTAGAGCAATTACTCTAAATTATTTTGTTGAAATTTGAAAGTACTTTATTCAGTTTTAACGACCAGCTCATTAAACAAATGCGCTTGTTGTAAATAGTGAATAATATCATTACATAGTTGTTCAAAACGTGGATAATTGGCGACTAAGTCTTGCACACGTACCATTTCTAAACCGACATAGCCACACGGGTTAATGCTTTGAAAACCAGTTAAATCACAATCAATATTGAGTGCTAAACCGTGATAACTTCGACCACGGCGTATTTTAAAACCCAGCGAACCAATTTTACGACCGTCGACATATACACCCGGTGCATCGGGTTTGGCGTATGCGCTAATGTTGTAGTGTTGCAGCAGGTCGATCATGAATTGTTCTGTAAAACTGACCAAACTGCGCACATGCCATTTCAAGCGGTTTAAATCGAACAGGAAATACGCCACCAGTTGCCCCTGACCATGCCAAGTGACTTGTCCGCCACGGTCGGTTTGCACGATCGGCAGCGCACTAGGCATGAGGATGTGTTCTGCTTTACCAGCTTGCCCTTGGGTTAATACATCGTGATGTTGCAATAACCACACTTCGTCAGGCGTGTTTTCATTACGGTTAGCGGTAAATTGTTTCATTGCTTCAAAACGGGCGGTGTAATCTTGTAAGTCTTTAAATTGCCGAATAATTAAGCTGGGTTTATTAGGGTTCATCACAATAAACTTCCTTAACTTTCAGAAAAACTTTGCTACGAAATATTTGCTCTAAGGGCGCACTCTCAGCGTCTGCTGCATACGGATTGGCGCAATTCGTCCATTCACGAATGAGTTGAATTTTAGCATGTTGCACGGCATCCGCTGTTTTTAGTTTGGACTGAAACTCTTGGTCACGTTGAGCGATAAATTTCGGGTCATTGCCAAGTTTTAACTCTCGTTGGTTTTCTCTATGTGCAGACCGTTGGGCATTTTTGATTAGGCTGGCTGTATTTTTAGCATTTAATGCTTTGGCGATGTCCAGGCATTGTTGATTGTAGTCGGGTATCAATAGTTTTTGCGGTGCAGAAAAGGCAACCGCAGTCAGGTAATGATGTTTATGCTCTCGTTCTAAATTTTGCAGCAAATGTTTTTTGAGTTGTTGAAATTCGGGCAATGCAACAGGCTGTAAACCAAGTAGGTATTGTTTTTGCTGTCGATATTCTTGATGAATGGCAGGTAGATGTATTTTGGCAATGTCCTGTGGTTGAAAGGCGTAGGAATGACTATGTAGTTGCACGCCATGCCGTAGTTGCAGCATGCTGAGGGTGTCTTTGAGCTGCTGTTCGCTATATTTTTGATTGTTATATTGCCCTTTAAATTCGCACAATTCATCTTGCCAAGTGAAACTGGCCGTTTTTGCCGTAGTTAAACTGGTGCTGAAAATGCCGAGTGCAATGAGCAAAAGCTGTGGTTTTTTCATGGCAATTCACCAATATATAAATCAGAAAATAAATCACGTGCAAAAATGAATACAACCGCTCTTGCGGAGCCATGCCCCTCATCCCCCCTTTTCAAGGCGGAACTATAGGGGGCAAGAGATTTAATGTTTATTACTTTGAAAGTAAATTATTTTATGGCGAATGAATAGTGTGACATCGTTATAGTGAGCGCTGTTAAAAAAATCTACAATACCTAGCGTATTTTAGATTTTACACGTTTTAAAGCGCTGTCTTAATTAAAGGGCAGGCGGCAAGGTCGGCATACAACGCATGCACTTGTTCCAATTCTTCAAAGCGTAATTGCGCGGTAATGGAATGATATTTTCCAGTGCGCGAAGGCTGAACTTTTAAGCTGTTGGCATTAAATTCTGGAAAATGTTTGTGCAAAATTGCTACCACTGCCACGCGTAGCTCATCGCCCGCATCGCCAATCAATTTGATTGGATAATCCATTGGGAAAACCCAAAGATGTTCTTGCAGTTCACGAGAAGGAGTGCGGTCTAACATGAGCAACCTCTTAATTTGAAACGCCTGCATGAGCGCAGGCATTGTTGAAAATCCCGCTAATCCCCCTTTTTTCAAAGGGGGATTTTGCTACGTGGCATTTCACAGTTTTGAATTGTGAAACTCAGTCCTTTTTATAAAGCTGAGCGGCGTTATAGCTTTGCAAGGAAATTTTTAGTCATTTTCCAAGAATGAACGTAAGTGTTCAGAACGCGATGGATGGCGTAGTTTACGTAAGGCTTTGGCTTCAATCTGACGAATACGTTCACGAGTCACATCAAACTGTTTGCCGACTTCTTCCAAAGTATGGTCAGTTGGCATGTCAATACCAAAACGCATTTTCAATACTTTAGCTTCACGTTCAGTTAAGTTTTCCAACACTTCACGGGTCGCTTCTTTTAAGCCTTCTGAAGTTGCAGCATCAATTGGAGAGGTGATGTTGCCATCTTCAATAAAGTCACCCAAGTGCGAGTCTTCGTCATCACCAATTGGCGTTTCCATTGAAATGGGCTCTTTGGCGATTTTAAGCACTTTACGCACTTTCACTTCGTCCATTTCTAAGCGTTCGCCTAATTCTTCAGGCGTTGGCTCACGGCCCATTTCTTGTAGCAACTGACGTGAAACACGATTAATTTTGTTAATGGTTTCAATCATATGGACTGGAATACGAATAGTACGTGCTTGGTCGGCAATTGAACGGGTAATCGCCTGACGAATCCACCATGTTGCATAGGTTGAGAACTTATAACCACGACGGTATTCAAATTTATCCACCGCTTTCATTAAGCCGATGTTACCTTCTTGAATCAAGTCGAGGAATTGCAAACCACGGTTGGTATATTTTTTCGCAATCGAGATGACCAAACGTAAGTTGGCTTCGACCATTTCTTTTTTGGCACGGCGTGCTTTGGCTTCGCCCACCGTCATGCGTTTAGAAATGTCTTTAATATCTTTTACGCTTAGCTCAAGTTCTTTTTCAATGTCGGCAATCTTTTGTTGGAATGCCATAATATCGGGACGAACTTTTTCTAAGTGTGCTTTGGTTTCGGCAGGTGCTTGGGCAATCTGCTCATCTAACCATGCTGGGTTCGATTCTTGATCGGGAAATGTGGTACGGAACACATTGCGATCCATACGACCACGACGTACCGCATAACGCATGATTTCACGTTCACTGGCGCGAATTTGGTCATGTGTACCACGAATCATTTCTGAAATAATGTCAAATAAACGTGGGGTAAATTTAAACATCATAAACACAGTCGCTAAGGCTTCAAGCGCAATATTGGCTTGCTCGCTATTACGACCATGTTTGGCAATGATGGCTTTGGTGTCGTTCCAAGCCGTTTCTAATTCGGTAAAACGTATTTTTGCGATTTCAGGGTCTGGGCCAGACTCACCTTCACTTTCGCTATCATCGCCTTCAGCTTCTTCATCTTCATCTTCATCAATTTTAGCTTTGGTTGCAGCAGCAGTGCCTTCAGTTTCTGACTCAAGCTCAGCTTCTTCTAAAACTTCAGGAATATCTTCATCACTTTCTGGGTCTAAATAACCTGAAAGTACATCTGCCAAACGACGTTTTGGTAATTCTTTCGGATCGGTAGGTTGTAGCGTTTCGCTATATTCTTGTAATACTACTTCTACTGCATTTGGCCAGTAAGCAATGGCGTGCAATACGTCACGAATACCTTCTTCAATGCGTTTGGCAATGTTAATTTCGCCTTCACGAGTCAGCAGTTCAACCGTACCCATTTCACGCATATACATACGCACAGGATCGGTGGTACGACCCGGTTCGCTTTCAACCGATGCCAATACCGCAGCAGCTTCCTCTTCTGCAACTTCATCCGCAGCTTCAGTCGACTCACCAAACATGGTGTCATCTGTTTCAGGCGCACGTTCATGCACCGGAATCCCGACATCTTGAAGCATTTGAATAATGTCTTCAATTTGCTCACTTTCGGTAATTGAGTCTGGGAGATGATCGTTAACCTCAGCGAAAGTTAAATAACCTTGTTCTTTGCCTCGGCTAATCAGAGCCGCTACTTGCGAAGTAGGGGAATGTATATCGCTCATCTTTGCTTACTCTTTGGTTGAATCTGTGGCAGGGTGAAAAACCGTGCATGATAGCACAATTCACGACGAATGTTTTGGCTTTGCTTAATCGAGCTTAAATAAAAAAATCTGTTTGATTTCATATCAGTCTGTTGATTATTGGGGCGAGTCATTTTTTTTCAAGCACTCAATTCTGAAAATGAATTATTTTATTTGAAATCGTCTTAGACTATAAATACACAAAAAATGTGCTGAAAAAAAGTGCAAAATCAGTATTTTTTGCAAAAAATACCGATAAAACTTGACAAGATTCTGGAACACAGATAAATAGCGGCTAGACCCAATTATATTTTTTCAGAATGAGGTAGTTTGAGTGTCTTCTACAGATTTTGAATTAGATGATGATAACTTTGCTGAAGATGACGTGAGTTTTGAAGACTCATCCGCCAAAATCACTGCCAAAGAATCATTAGAAAAGCGCCGTTTGATTGATGATTTATTGGCGCAGCGCCGTTTAGAGCGAGAATTAAAAGATTTCGATTACGATTTTGACGACGATGATTTGGGTGATGAAGACTAAGCAAATTTGCTGAGATTTTGGATGCGAAAATGCTATGCTGTGACTGGTATATTTAAAAATTTGGATAAGACATGAGTACTTTAAATTTAGATGAGTTAAGTAATTTTCTCGATGGTGATCAGAACGAATACGGTCTAGATTTTGCGGCGACTCATGGCTTTTTATGTGCGCTCGCAGTTGGCCCAGCATTTGACCGCTGGTTGGACGAGTTATTTGAGAGCAATCAGAACAAAGCTCCAAAGGAAATCATTGAGCAAATCAAGCTTTGGTTGGAAAGCATTCGCCAAGACTTAGCCAATGAAAATGGTATTGCGTTTCCATTTGAAATTGAAGAAGCCGATGTTGAGTCTAGTCTAGGCGATTGGAGTGTCGGTTTTGTCGATGCCATGTTCTTAAATGAAGATGCGTGGTTTACACCTGAGTGTGAAGAGCAGTTGATTGATTTGACTTTGCCGATGATGGTGTTTAGTGGTATAGACGAAGAAGATCCACAAATGGAGTCTTTCCGTCGCAATGGTCAACTCATGGATGAATTGGCGGAAGAAATTCCAGAGAATTTAAACGAGCTTTATCTTATGTACCACACGCCAGCGTGATGTGCCGCTATGTGCATAAATAGAATGTGCTAAATGAAATATAATGCTGTAACCGCAAAGCCAGTTTAGAAATGAACTGGCTTTTTTATTGACAAATAAAATCCCACGCTTATCCTATATTTACTGACCTACATTGTCAGTCGGTTTTGACAGACCGTTTAACCAAAGAGCATTAGAAGTTCGCTTTTAATGTTTGACCACTCGTACCCCTCTGCGGCGGAACGGGAGGGGGACGCTTTCGAGCGTGCCGGTTTCTTTGGTATCGGTCTGTCAACCTTCTTTCGTTCTGCCACCATCATTTGATAGTGATTTGGTAGAGCTTTTTTTACCAAAGGGGTTTTATAATGAAGAAAGTTTTGACAGCTTCAATTGTTGCTGTGTCAATGGGGTTTACTGGGTGCGCAAGTATTATGTCAGGCTCGACACAATCTTTGTCATTCCAAAGTGTGCCTGATTCCGCAAATATATCAATTACCAATAGAAGTGGTGAAAAAGTCCATACTGGACAAACACCAGCGACGGTGACCTTAAAGAAAGGTGCAGGTTTTTTTAAACCAGAAAACTATCAAGTAAAATTTTCGAAAGCAGGCTATCAAACACAAACTGTTGCAGTCACAGGGACTGTGAATGGTTGGTATGTTGCGAATTTAATTTTTGGTGGTGTAATTGGTCTGTTGATTGTGGATCCAATAACTGGAGCGATGTATACATTATCGCCTAAAGATGTTGTGGCTACATTAGAAGCAAATGGTGTTGCTGTTCAAAAAGGTGAGAAATCGCTTACGGTGTTGATGGTTGAAGATGTTCCGCCACCAATGATGGAAAAAGCTACAAAAATTTCTGAATAAGAACTATAACTATAGATTTTTATATAAGGTCATCTTGCGATGACCTTATTTTTTTAATTATTACAACCGTTTACGTTTTGCTGCGGCAATTTGCGATTGGCGCATACGAAAACCTGCTTTTTGCGCTTCACTGGTTTTGTCGATACAAAACACACAAGACACGCCATGTTCATAACTTGGCAATTCAGCTTCTTGTTTAGTTAAAGGCCAACCACAGGCATGACATTTGATATTTTCGCCTTCTTCCACGCCATGCGTGACTGCAGTACGACCATCAAACACAAAACATTCACCTTCCCATAGGCTTTCTTCGGCAGGAGTTTCCTCAAGGTATTTTAAAATGCCACCTTTGAGATGATAAACCT
>SSHD01000068.1 GCA_008017255.1 Acinetobacter sp. | reverse complement strand
GTTGTGTACTGTGATCACAGTTTTTATAGGGATAAAAAAGTGGGAATATCACCAGTTTGCTATTCCCACAAAAAAGTAAGCCAGTTCTCGGAGGCTGTGACTTACTTTTAACAGAACGATTAGAGTGCAGCTTTAAATATCTCCACAACTTGGGCATGTGTTGCTTTACGTGGGTTGGTCAGCATACATGCATCCTTTTGTGCATTTTCAGCCATGATTGCAAGGTCTTCAGTTTTCACGCCGAGTTCATTCAAACCAGATGGGATACCGATTGAAGATGATAATTCCCGAATGGCGTCAATCGCTGCAAAAGCCGCTTCAGTTTCAGTAAATCCGTCAGTATTTACACCCATCAATTCTGCAATTTTTGCATAACGATCCTGACAGGCAATTAAGTTGAACTCACATACATGAGGGAGCAATACCGCATTACATACACCATGTGGGAGATTATAGAATCCGCCTAATTGATGAGCCATGGCATGGACATAACCTAGAGATGCATTGTTGAATGCCATACCTGCGAGGTATTGTGCATAGCTCATGGCATCACGTGCTTCAATATTTTCACCATTTGCAACCGCAGGGCGTAGCCATTGGCTAATCATGGTAATGGCTTTTTCTGCACAGGCATCGGTGATTGGGTTTGCTGCAGTCGATACATAAGCTTCAACTGCATGTGTAAGTGCATCCATTCCCGTTGCAGCGGTTAAACCTGCTGGCTTTGCAACCATGAGTTTAGGGTCATCGATTGCAATTAATGGAGTGCAGCGCCAGTCAACAATTGCCATTTTTACGTGGGTATCGGTATTGGTAATAATACAGAAACGGGTCATTTCTGATGCAGTACCCGCAGTCGTATTAATCGCAATAAGTGGGGTCATTGGTACTGTACTTTTATCAATACCTTCATAGTCACGGATATGACCACCGCCAGCCGTGACGAGTCCAATCCCTTTTGCACAATCGTGTGATGAACCACCACCTAAAGAGACAATAAAATCACAGCTATTGTCGTTATAGGCTTCTACACCATTATGTACATTGATGTCAGTTGGATTTGGTTCAGCGCCTGGAAAAATGTGGCTGTCAACGCCTGCATCTTTTAAATATTGTGCAATGGTGTCTGCAACACCAAATTTAAATAAGCCTTGATCAGTTACGATCAGTGCTTTTTTTGCACCAAGATTCTGTGCTTTCGCACCGATTTCTTTTGCACAGCCTGGTCCAAAAAGAGATACACAAGGGATGTAAAAACCGTTAGTTTGATCTGCAATATTTTTAAAAGCCATGGAGCGATTCCTTCTTCCATATTCCATTGTTTGTTATTCAGTGATCTCATCACTGTAGGCTCAGTATGCAAGGCTTAAAAATTTTTCCTACCTACCAAAAACCTACCAATAAATAAATGAGGCGGCATTGGAAACAGGAGAAGTGGTTCGGATATCCAACACAACAGGGGATAGGGTTTTCTTGGAAACAGTTTAAAACTAGAGTTGATAGAAATAATATTATTAATAAAATCAGATACTAAATTTGGTTGTCATGAGCTGGATTGGGATGTATAAATTATTTATTCAATTGAGACAGATTAGAATATTGGTTATTTGATATGAACATTTAAAGCATAACGATAAAAGTGCTGTTAATTGAATCTTTATATTGATTGAGTGGCAATGATGAGGAGCCAATAGCACCCCATCACACTTGAAGCTAACAAGTCCCTTGTTTATAGGCAGGTGTAGCTTATTTCATAATCCGCCACAGTGCGAGCAAGCTACTCAGTACAATCAACACAATCGAAACAAACCACGGTGTAATAATGGCAATGGTCAGTAAAATCAGCATTGTACTGCCAAACATCCAACTACGGCGTTGTTGCTGTTGTAACTGCAAACGCATGTGTTGAATTTCTTTTAGCTGTTTGTCGTGCCATGCCGACTGATTTTTGAGTCCATTTAAACTGTCAATCAGCAGGGTTGGGATGTCTTGTGCACCCAATAATAAGTCTGGAATTTGCTGCCCCAACTCTTTGAAGTTTTTAACCGGACTCATATTTTCTTTGACCCATTCGGTCAAAATTGGCTTAGCCAATTTCCAAATATCCAGTTGCGGATACAGGTCGGTGCCTAAACCTTCCACATGCACCAATGTTTTTAACAGTAACATTAACTGCGGTGGAATTTCCAAATGAAAACGCCGTGCAATATCCATCACTTGAATTAAAATACCAGCAAAATCCAGCTGATCCATTGGTTTCGATACCATCGGTCCAACGGTACGGCGCATTTCACGTGCTAAGGCATCTTGCTCTGTACCCGGTGGAATCCACCCCGCTTGATGCACAATTTGAATCAACTGCATAAAGTTGCTGTTCATCACTGCCAGCAACATGCGGGCAATGGTCATTTGATCTGACTTAGACAACTCACCCATAATGGCGCAGTCCAGTGCAATAAAGCGTGGATTGCTTGGGTTAAGGGTTTCTACAAAAACATTGCCGGGGTGCATGTCGGCATGGAAAAAGTTATCACGGAATACTTGGGTAAAGAAAATAGTCAGACCTTTTTCGGCTAAATCGGCACGGTCCATGCCTAAGCGGTCAAAAGTAGCAATGTCTGAAATCGGCACGCCGGAAATGCGTTCCGCCACCATGACTTCTTTACTGTCCATATACACTTCAGGCACGTACATCATGCTTGAACCAGTAAAGTAATGGCGCATACGGCGGGTATTTTCTGCCTCTAAACTTAAGTCCAGTTCATTTAAAATGATTTGCCGATAGTCACGGATAATTTCAGTTAAATGCAACGCACGCGCAGCTTCTAAACGGTTTTCCAGCCAATCGCCTAGCCATGCTAAAATTTCAAAGTCTTGTAAAACTTGCTGCCGAATATTAGGGCGAGTCACTTTCACCACGACTTCACGACCATCATGTAACGCCGCTGTATGTACTTGCGCAATAGATGCGGCGGCAAGCGGTTGTTCATCAAACCGTGCGAATAGCGTGCGAATGTCAGCCTTTAACGAGTCTTGAATGCGTTGTTTAGCCAGTTGTGTATCATAAGGTTTGACTCGATCTTGCAATAGCACCAACTGCGCTAACACTTCAGGTGGAATGAGGTCACGGCGGGTCGAAAGCAATTGACCGAGTTTAATCGCCAATGGCCCCATCTCTTCTAGGGCTTGTTTGAGCTTCAGTTCATTGTTTTTTTCACGGCTCGACCAGGCGGCAGGGTGCAGCTTGATGACATTGAGCACATGACGGACTTTTTCAGGCAGTTCTTCCGCAGGGAACAAGGTGTCAAGGCGGTAGTGTGCTGCAATACGCCAGAGTTCGTGTAACCGTGTAACATGCGGAATCATATAATATTTTACCTAGTCCTGTGTGGGCTTCAATGCTTCCTCTCCTTGTGAAAGGGAGGTTGTGTGGGGTTGCCATTGGGCTTGTAACTGTTGAAATTGGGCTTCTAAGCGGTCTACGGCTTGCCCTAGTTGCCGAGTTTGTTGATGTAAATTATCCATTTGCCAACGCGGTGCAAATAAGCCGCTGTCTTCTTTTAGAGCATCTTCCATAAAAAATAACTGACTTTGTAAGGAGCGTTTCAGTTGCTCGGGTACACGCTGAATTTTACCCAACTCATGTGCCAGTTGTGGGCCAATCCAGGGCGATAAATGCGCGGCAAGATCCAGTTCGGCGTGTTGCATAATGCGCTGAATATCTTGCAATAAGTGGTAATCACCTTGTAGCGGAATGGTACCAAGTTGATCTATATCGCTGAGCAATAATTTAACCAATTCAACCACATTTGCCACCTGTAAAGTGGCAGTGGCATCAGTCATTTTATTTTGCGCATCGAAAGAGCGTTGCTCAAAAATAGAAGCCGTTTGGCTGTGTCCAGTTACAGTCGGTTCTAGCCGAACTTTGTTTTCATCAAACAACACATCCACAGAAAGTTGCGGACTGTCGATAACTACACGCAAGATTTTGCCTTGTAGTTGATTGAGTTGAATACGAGTAATCGCATCTAAATTAATCAGATGATGCAACATCGCTTCGGCAGCGCCCAGTGCTAAAATTGACCACATGGCAGCAACCTTAGAGTTTGAACCCACGATGCACTGCCACAATACCACCCGTTAAGTTGTGGTAATCACAGCTTTGGAAACCTGCGTTTTCCATCATGCCTTTAAGCGTGCGTTGGTCGGGGTGCATCCGAATCGATTCTGCCAAATATTTATAGCTTTCTGAATCGTTCGCCACCAATTTACCCATCATCGGTAGGGCGGTAAATGAGTAGAAATCGTACAGTTTAGAAAACGGTTCAAACACTGGTTTAGAAAACTCCAGTACCAATACCCGCCCACCCGGTTTGAGTACACGGTGCATGGCTTGCAGTGCGGCATCTTTATCGGTCACGTTGCGTAAACCAAAGCTAATGGTGACTAAGTCAAAGCTATTGTCGGCAAAAGGTTCTAAGGTTTCGGCATTGGCAAGTACAAAGTCGACATTGGTACAGCCAGCGTCAATTAAACGGTCACGCCCGACATTGAGCATCGATTCATTAATATCAGACAATACCACATGACCCTGTGGGCCAACTTCACGGCTAAACACTTTGGCTAAGTCACCAGTACCACCTGCAATATCAAGAACATGCTGCCCACGACGCACGCCCGACATATTAATCGCAAAGCGTTTCCATAAGCGGTGAATACCAAAGGACATCAGGTCATTCATAATGTCGTATTTGCTGGCAACCGAATGGAACACTTCTGCCACTTTTTGCGCTTTATCATCGCTACTGACAGTTTGATAGCCGAAATGCGTGGTTGCGCCGACATTACCAGTATTTGCACCACGCGGTAAGTTATATTTGGGGATTGAACCGCTTGGGGTTGAACTTAAGCTTTGTTGTAAAGATTGTTGCTGACCTTGCGGTGTGCCTTGCGGGAGTGGCGAATTCAGGAATGGACTGACTTTGTCTGAACTTGGTGTTGGCTCAACTTCTGGGGTTATTGTTTGGTTTTGGTTCGACATTGTGTTCTCCTAAACGTTCGCTCTAGTGGCACGAATCCGCATGCATAATGACAGGTTTTATACTTTTTTACAGGCTTTCGCAGATCATTGTGATGAATAATATACAGAAAG
>SSHD01000115.1 GCA_008017255.1 Acinetobacter sp. | reverse complement strand
GTTCATTAACTGTTCGTTATCTTCAGGAGTGTATTGCTGCCCATGTGCAGCATAAATCCCCAACTGACGGAACATGCCTTCCAAGCCAAGGGGGCGTGCCTCATCAGGGACAATCGGCACTACATGATCTTTTATCGCGGGGTGTTTCAATAATGCAGCAATCAAACGCACCATCAGCATGGTGGTCGATTGCGCTTTATCCGCAGTACCATGCAGTACCACATCAAAAATGGAAAGTTCAGGAATGTCTAAAGCAGTACTTTGTTTGCGCCGTGCCGGTAAATAGCCACCTAAGGCTTCACGGCGCGCCTTCATATAGTTCAGTTCGGGCGAATTTTCGGCAGGTCGATAAAACGGCAAGGCTTCTAATTGCTCGTCATCAAATGGCAAATTAAACCGATCGCGCACGTACTGTAAGGATTCAAGCTGCATTTTTTTTATTTGATGGGTTTTATTGACCGCCTCAATTTCATCCGACAAGCCATAGCCTTTGACCGTTTTGGCGAGAATCACAGTCGGCTGTCCATTGCTTTTGATGGCTTCGGCATAGGCGGCATAGACTTTGTAAGGGTCGTGTCCGCCACGATTCAAGGCATCAATATCCTCATCACTTAAATGTTCGACCAATGTTGCGGTTTCGGGATATTTGCCAAAAAAGTGTTCCCGAGCATAAGCGCCACCTTTGACTTGATAACGCTGATAATCACCATCCACCGCCTCTTGCATGCGCGCCTGCAATGCGCCTGTGCTGTCTTGTGCTAATAGCGGATCCCAATGCCGCCCCCACACCACTTTTATCACCCGCCAACCAGCGCCACGAAAGCTGGATTCTAATTCTTGGATAATTTTACCATTGCCACGCACTGGACCATCTAAGCGTTGTAAATTACAGTTAATGACCCAAATTAAATTGTCTAGTTTTTCCCGCCCTGCCAGTGAAATTGCACCTAAACTTTCAGGTTCATCCATTTCACCATCACCTAAAAAAGCCCAAATTTTACGTGCTTCTGTTTTGACCAAGCCCCGATTCATTAAGTACTTTTGAATATGCGCTTGGTAAATCGACAGAATTGGACCCAAACCCATTGACACCGTTGGAAACTGCCAATAATCGGGCATTAAATACGGATGTGGATAGCTCGGCAAACCATTGCCACCCACTTCACGACGGAAATTATTCAGTTGTTGTTCGCTTAAACGCCCTTCTAAAAATGAACGTGCATAAATGCCCGGTGAAGAATGCCCTTGGTAATAAATCATGTCGCCGCCGAAACTATCGCAAGCAGCTCGAAAAAAATGGTTAAAACCCACATCGTATAAAGTGGCAGAGGAGGCAAAACTCGCCAAATGCCCGCCCAAGTCGTCACCGCTTTGATTGGCACGCAACACCATCGCTAGTGCATTCCAACGAATTAAAGCACGTATGCGCCGCTCCATGTCTGCATCGCCCGGCATGGCAGGTTGTTCAGCGACTGAAATGGTATTGAGATAAGGTGTGTTTAAGCGTTGAATCGGCACATGCTTGGCAATAGCTTGCTGATAGAGTTTTTCCAGTAAAAATGCCGCCCGCTCAGTACCGACATGCTGCAATACTGCGTCAAAGGCTTCTTGCCATTCTTGGGTTTCCTGCGCGTCAGAGTCACCATAAAACGCCATCGTGCCACCTTATTGAATTGTATTCTTATCTTATAGATTATATTTATCACGTTTTGCGCTCGTACAGCGACGATCACACACGAATATAACATTTGATATTATTTCTTCACCGAAGGTGCACGACAATCTTTTTCTTTTCTAGCGCATAAAAAAATCGCCTTAAAGGCGATTTCTTCAGCATAGCAACGTAAATTAACTGATTATATTACGTTACGGCAACATGGCTAAATAAGGCGATGGATTTTTGCGTTTGCCATCTTGTACAATTTCATAATGTAAATGCGCACCAGTACAACGACCTGTACAACCAACATTGGCAATATGTTCACCCGCTGCTACGCTTTCACCAACACGAACCAATAAACGCGATGCATGTGCGTAACGTGTAAGGTAGCCATTGCCATGATCGATTTCAACATATTGACCGTAGCCTGAACCCCAACCCGATTTGGTAATAACACCCGCACCTGATGCGTAAATAGCAGTGCCAGACGGTGCAGCAAAATCAATACCTGAGTGATGGCGAGTCGAACCCAATAAGGTACGCGTACCCCAAGATGAACTCACACGACCATTTTCTATCGGATGATTTACCAACCAAGAAAGACCTTTTTTTGCAGAGAAAGTTGCAGATGTGTCTGAACTAGAGATTGCGTCACGACCATATTTTTGCTCAATGGTAGCGTTGTTCAATTCAATGCTTTTTTCGCGTAATTTAACTGACACATTCGAAATGGCGGGTAAGTCCATATCTTCTGGCTGAGTATATGAACCTTGCACTAAGCTTTTGGATAACTGTTCGATTGAATCGTTTTCAGTCACTTGATTAATATTTTGATAATCTGCGAAAGCAACCGAAGCAACTGAAGCAGCCAATGAAAATGCAAGTAAAATACGACGTGAATGCATAAATAACCTCTTGAACCGTCCTTAAAAAAGTCCCTTTATCATCTTCCTTGATAAAAGCCGAACCTTACGTTTAAGATGCATAGCTAACCTTCGAGAAAGTTAACATGTCTGAACCTAACAACGTTTTTCAACACAAAGGACAACATAAAAAACCCGGAAGCTTATCGCTTCTGACTACGCAAGTGACTCAATGGAAACGACTTACGAAACTTATTCAACCGTTATTACCCCAACCAGAGCAATGGCAGGTTGCTTGTTATCAACATGGTGTTCTGATTATAACCGGTGAAAATCAAGCCATGATTAGTCAACTGAGTTATTTACAAAAGCACTATATTACACAACTCGTTCAACTTGAAGGACTGCAGGATTTACGAAAACTACAAGTTCGGTTAAGAAACAAAGTAACCGTTTCCGCTGAACCTGTATCGACCACCAAAGCACTTTCTTCAGAAACAAGAGCACAATTACGCAGTGCTGCTGAATTTGTGAACGACCCTAAGCTTAGCCAAGCATTAGTACGTTTGGCAAGTATTAAAAAGTAACTTACCTATCTTAAGTCATGGAATACGTATCATTTAATGTGATAAAAATCACACTTTGCATTGTTACATTATAACATTGCCAAGAAAAGACAATGACTTATGTCACACTCACAAAAGTAATTGGACAATCATTATCGTTATTAAATGTTACAATTTCATAACTACTCGAGTCGCTCTGCACGTTGCGTAATAGCTGATTATTCAGTGCATGTCCCGATTTATAGCCCTCAAATTTGCCAATTACCTGATGCCCAAGTAGGTATAAATCGCCCACTGCATCTAAAATTTTATGCCGTACAAACTCATCGGCAAAGCGTAAACCTTCGGCATTGACTACGCCACTGTCGTCTACCCCTATCGCATTATCCAAACTTGCCCCGAGTGCCAAATTGTTGGCTTTGAGATATTCTAAGTCTCTCATAAAACCAAAAGTTCTGGCTTCACTGACTTCATAGACAAAGCTTTCGGTAGAAAAATCTATACTGGCAGACTGGTGTTCTTTGGCAAAAGCTGGGTGATCAAAATCAATAGTGAAATTGAGCTGAAAACCATCATGCGGAGTGAAAATCGCCCGTTTGTCATCGAGTAGCGCTTCAACAGGCTTTAATATTTTAATAAATTTTTTGGCGGCATTTTGCTCTGCCAACTCACCTTGCATCAATAAATAGATAAAAGGTCCGGCACTACCATCCATAATCGGCACTTCTGACGCTGACACTTCAACAATTAAATTGTCGATGCCAAGCCCAGCAATCGCACTCATCACATGTTCAATGGTGCCGACTTTAATCTGGTCTTGGACCAAATTGGAACACATAAACGCTTCTTGAATCAGCAGCGCATTAGCCGCAATCTCTACCGGCGGGTTTAAGTCGATACGGCGAAATACAATACCGCCATCAATATGGTGCGGAACAAAATTAAGCAGCACTTTTTGACCACTGTGCAGACCAATCCCGCTCGCTTTCACCACTTGTTTCAGGGTACGTTGTTTCACTTGCCGCCAACTTGAATTACAAAAATCGCTTTAACTTAGCATATTTGGCTGCTTTTGGCACGGCTTTCTCGCGATGCAATAAGCACTGCTTGCAATAAAAAAGGGCGCAATTACTTGCACCCCTTTTTGCTCACAATATGGAGCAATTATTTACGTTGCTGTTTCTGTAAATAGTCTTGAATGCTCATTGGCGAAGAACGTGGCGCTGCACCCACTGCAACTTCTACCGTGCTACGCTTGCTAATTGCAGGCACATCATCTTCGTCCTCTGCGCTTGTTTGTGACGTTACAGCCGCAGCGCTTTGTGCAAGCACGGAACGTTTTTTCACTTCAGCATCATTCGCATTGCGCGCTAAACCTGTGGCAACAACAGTGACACGTAGTTCATCTCGTGAATCCGGATCGAATACCGTACCGTAGAAAATATCACCTTCGTCCAAGTCTACAATTTGGTTGACCACTTCAGAAATAATGTCAATTTCACGACCGGTAATATCATCACCACCAGTAATATTGACCAATACCCCTTTGGCATTGCTTAAATTGACATTGTCGAGTAATGGGCTGCGAATCGCCTGTTCCGCAGCTTGGCGCGCACGGTCTTCACCACGCCCCACACCTGAACCCATCATGGCATGACCACGTGTGCTCATCGCAGTTTTTAAATCGGCGAAGTCGAGGTTCATGTGACCATGATTCACCACCAAATCAAAAATACTGCGTACAGCATTGAGCAATACATCATCGGCCTTTTTATAGGCTTCTTTCATTGGAATATCACCATATACACTCAGCAAGCGTTGGTTTGGAATGATAATCAATGAATCGACATGCGCTTCTAAAGCTTCAATGCCTTTTTCGGCCAATTTTTTACGGCGATGTCCTTCAAAGTTAAACGGTGTAGTCACTACGCCTACAGTCAAAATGCCCATTTCTTTGGCAACTTCAGCAATGACAGGTGCAGCACCAGTACCAGTACCACCCCCCATACCAGCAGTGACAAACACCATGTCAGTGCCCTCAAGATGCTGACGAATTAACTCACGACTTTCTTCGCCCGACTCTTGACCTTTTTCTGGTTTGCCCCCACAGCCCAAACCACGTGTACATTGCTCGCCTATTTGGATTTTGAACGGTGCATTCATGCTATCGAGCGCTTGTTTATCGGTATTGGCACAGACAAACTTTACCCCACGAATATCGGCTTGCACCATGTGTTGTACAGCATTTCCGCCGCCGCCGCCGACACCAAACACGGTAAAATGAGCTTGACCGTTGTTATTGTCTAGTTCATCTTCTATATATTCAAATGATGCCATGACCTGTAGATTTCCTAATATATAATGGCAGTGACTTCAGCCGCTTGCTGCCAGATTTTTAAAACCACGAATGTCTAGGATGCTGTGCAATAATACCGAGCTTGTCAAGTACCTTAATGCACTATTACAACATCCTAACAATTTTTCCTAACATAATAAGCACTAAAAGATCGCTTTTAATTTGCTATTCAACACATTCCAACCATTTGCCACCCGATCGACAAAGCTCCGATCATCCGTTTCTTCAGGCTCTTCTACCGTATCTTGTAAATCACTTTGGCTAAACATCAGCAAACCCGCAGCAGTTGCATACATCGAACGGCGCAGCGCAGGTAAATGTTGATCCTCTGCATAGACTTGCACCGGTGGATTGCCCAAATGCGCCGATACGCCTAACATACGGCGGGCCAAATTGACCATGCCTTCAATTTGACAGGCATCGCCAGTCAGTACCACGCCATGATATAAACCATGAATGGCACCACTATGCTCTAGTTCTTCACGAATCAGAGTAAAGATTTCTTCATAACGGGCAATGATAATGTCCGCAAGTTCAATACGACTAATAGTTTGCGTGCCATCAATGGTTTGCACTTGAATCATGTGATCGGGTTTTACCCCAGCTAAGTCTGCACAACCATGTAAAATTTTCAGCCGTTCTGCTTCTTCGGTGGTGGTTTGTAATACCGCTGCAATATCTCGGGTTACGTTTTCACCGCCACGCGCCACAGTACGAGCCAAAGCCAAACGACCATCTAAATACACCGCAATACTGGTAATACCAGCACCAATATCGATTAAACAGACCCCATATTCTTTTTCATCTTTAAGCAAACTGGCTTCTGCTGTTGCTAAGCACGACACCACCAATTTTTCCACCCCAATATTGGCGCCTTTCATGGCGCGATCAAGGTTTTGCATGGTGTTAATCGGCATCATCATCAATTGATAATGACCCGTCATGCTATGCGCCGTCAGATTGACTGGGTTTTGTACCCACTCACCAGTATCGCCAAGCTCAAAGCCCAATGGCACGGCACTGGCCAAATAATAGTCCGGCGAAACATGGCTGGCTTTGGCTAACTCCAAAGCGCGCACCACATGATTGGTGCTAATAATATGGTCGTGATTTGCCACAGGGGTACGCCCCGAGGCATAAAAACTTTGTAATTCGGTGCTCGGAATGGACACCCATGCACTATGAATACGGCATTCTGCCATATCTTCCGCTTCCGCTACGGCATTTTTAATTGCGGCAATAATCTTGTCTAAACTGACAATTTTGCCTTTCACCATACCTCGGTTGCGAGCAGTCGCCATGCCAATGACCTCGATTTTATCAGGCGCATGGACTTTACCAATTAAAACAGAGACTTTATGCGTCCCTATATCAATCGCAACCACCGAGGAAATAGCTTCACTCATTACTTCAATACCATATCTTTAATGTTGTTTAGGCTGATTGCCTGTTATTTTTTAAGCCACGTATTATGGCGTTTCCTGAATTGCACCTGCAAGCTTTGTGTCATCAATCGTTACAACTAATTGACCATTCACTAACTTAGGCGCTGTTGCATTTTTCCATTGCAGTGCCAAGCCATTGCGATAACGTAAATCTATCGCCGAAATTTTTGACCACACTGGTTTTAAATCGTTTTCCGCCAAGTAGCTTAAGCGTTGCAACTTGGTCATGGTTTGATCTTGGTCGACTATAATACGCAAACCAGAATCAAATTGCATAAACCATGTCATACGTTCTGTTAAATACAGCTCTTTTAAACGCACATTGACTGGCTGAAACAGTTGATTGATTTCATTATAACGGCGCATCATCATTTTAGATTGGCTGCTCGGCCCATGTAACAGTGGCAAATTTGAATGTGTTTTGATCACTGCTTCACTAAACACTTCGCCATTATCACTGAGTAAACGTCCAGAACCCCACCGCGCAATGGCATGGCGTGGCATAACCCGCACCCGAATACTATTTGGCCACGCACGTGACACCACCACTCGATCGACCCAAGACACTTGCAACGCCTGATCTCGGATTTGCTCCAAATCGGAAGTGAAATAGTTATCGAGCATAATCGGCTGAATATGTTGCACCAACTGGCGATTTTCAACGTCCGAACTGGTTCCAACCACCTGCAATTGCGCCGCTGTGGCATCGGTCATGACTTTATATAAGCCATACAGCCCAATGCCCAACACTGCAAACGCCACCATCAACAATGCCCAACCACCCACATTCACCATTCTTTGCTTTGGTGAAGGCGGTTTGTCGTGTATTGAGCTAATGGCTGGTCGTGTTTTACGACGCATGGATGCAGGAAGTTGAGCCATAAATAGTTAGACCGACTCAGTTAATGTTTGCTCTAAGATCGCAATACAAAGCTCATCAAAACTATAGCCCACTGCTTGTGCCGCTTTAGGCACCAAAGAATGGCTGGTCATACCCGGTACTGTGTTGACTTCCAACAACCAGAACTGGCCTTGCTGATCTTGCATCGCGTCAATCCGCCCCCAACCTTCGGCTCCAACCGCTTGGAAAGCACGTAAACACAGCGCTTGTAAGTTTTGTTCTTCCGCTTCGCTTAGACCACACGGAATACCATATTGCACATCGTTGCGTTGATATTTGGCTTCGTAATCATAAAACGCGACATCCGCAGGCGGTTGTAAGCGAATCACGGGCAAAGGCTGACCATTCAAAAATGAAATGGTAAATTCACGTCCGGTAATCCACTTTTCTGCCATCACCACCGCATCGTGTTGGGTGGCTTTTTCAATTGCCGCAGCAAACTCTTCGGCTTTTTCGACTTTGCTCATGCCGACACTTGAGCCTTCGTGCACTGGCTTAATAATCACCGGCAAGCCTAAGTCTGCAATCACGCTGTCTAAATTGGTGTTTTTGCTAATAATGCGATACGGCGCGGTTGGCAAGTCACTGCCTTGCCAAATTTGTTTGGTTTTGACTTTGTCCATACCAATTGCCGAACCTTGCACACCCGTTCCCGTGTACGGAAGATTCAACCACTCCAATACACCTTGGATTTGACCGTCTTCGCCGCCACGACCATGCAACACAATAAAAGCACGATCATAGCCCACCAGTTCGGTCACACTACGATCTTGCGGATCAAATGCTTCCGCCTGCACGCCCGAGCGCAACAATGCATCCAATACGGCTTGTCCACTTTCCAGTGATACCGCACGTTCCGCCGATTTCCCACCAAACAACACAGCCACTTTGCCGAATTTTGCAGTATTTGACACGTTTATATCCTTAAAACTTCTTCATTTCTAAATTTTTAAATCTTTAAATCTCCCCTAACCCCCGCTTTATGAAAAGGTGAGGAGCAACGCTCCGCAAGGGAGGGGTTTTCTAAAACTATTTTGCATATAAGTGATGTTGCGCCAATTCTAGCGAAATTGCTCCAACATTACCCGCACCTTGTGTAAGTAACAGGTCATTGGCTTGTAACACATTTTGCAATACATTAGCCAAATTGCCATCAACAGGATCGACCAAAATCGGTTCCACCTCGCCACGCAAACGAATACTGCGCGCTAAAGTACGACTGTCTGCGCCGACAATGGGTTTTTCACCTGCGGCGTAGACTTCCAACAACAACAGCTGATCGACCTGCGAGAGCACCTCAACAAAGTCATCAAAACAGTCACGCGTACGGCTATAACGATGCGGTTGGAATAACATCACCAAACGACGGTCAGGATGACTGGCGCGCGCCGCTTTAATGGTGGCTTCCACTTCTTTAGGATGATGCCCATAGTCATCCACCAATTTCACCACACCGTCACCAACAGCAAATTCACCTTGCACTTGAAAGCGACGCCCTACGCCGCTAAAGCCAGCAAGGGCACGACAAATCGCACCGTCAGACACACCTTCATCGGTCGCAACACCAATCGCTGCCAGCGCATTTAAAATATTATGTAAACCGGGTTGATTAATGGTCACCCGCAGCGGCTCACGATCTTTACGCAACACGGTAAAGTGTGACTGCATGCCGTCTTGATCAACCTCAACCGCACGTACATCATTGTCTTCGTTAAAACCATAGGTGATGACTGGACGACCAACGCGCGGCATAATTTCACGGATATTGGCATCATCGCCACAGACCACCGCCAAACCATAAAATGGCAAGTTATGTAAAAACTGAATAAAGGTGTCTTTTAACTTGTCAAAGCTGCCTTCGTAAGTGTCCATGTGGTCGGCATCAATATTCGTGACAATCGCTGCCATGGGCTGTAAATACAAAAATGAAGCATCCGATTCATCGGCTTCTGCCACAATAAAACGGCTTTCACCAAGCGCGGCATTGACCCCAGTACTATTCAACAAACCGCCAATCACATAGGTCGGGTCGAGGTTTTCTTCTGCCAACATGGTGGTGAGTAAACTGGTGGTGGTGGTTTTACCATGCGTTCCTGCCACGGCTATACCATGTCGATAACGCATTAACTCACCCAACATTTCCGCACGGCGCACAATTGGCGTGCGCTGTTCAATTGCCGCTTTAATTTCCGGATTTTCAGGGTCAATTGCGGTAGACACCACCAACACATCGGCGTTTTGAATATTGTCTGCGCTATGCCCAATATAGACCTTAATATGATTGGCTTCGAGCTGCGCGGTGGTTTTTGAGGCTTTAATGTCTGAACCCGACACTTTGTAGCCTTGGTTGCTCAACACTTCGGCAATACCACACATGCCCGCTCCGCCGATACCGACAAAGTGAATATGTTTAATACGGCGCATTTCTGGCACTTTTATCAGCTT
>SSHD01000121.1 GCA_008017255.1 Acinetobacter sp. | reverse complement strand
CCTGGATAGCGTTGGAAATAACGTGCAATATAACCACGAGATTCCTCGCGGGTAAAACCAAGCTGACGGGTTAAACCAAATTCTGACATGCCGTAGAGTAAACCAAAGTTCACCGCTTTGGCTTGGCGGCGCTGGTCATTGGTGACATCTTCAATGGCAATGCCTAAAACTTCCGACGCAGTACGGCGGTGTACATCTTGCCCTTGTTGGAAGGCATGCACTAAGGCTTCATCTTGCGAAAAATGCGCCATCAAACGCAATTCAATTTGTGAATAATCGGCGGCCAACAGCACACGACCTTCAGGGGCGATAAAGGCTTTACGAATTTGACGACCAATGGGGGTACGAATTGGAATATTTTGCAAGTTCGGATCGGTCGAAGACAAACGACCTGTGGCGGTTAAGGCCTGATGGTAACTGGTGTGCACCCGGTGCGTGGTTTCATGTGATTGTTCGACCAAACGGTCGGTATAGGTATTTTTGAGCTTGGCGAGACCACGATGTTCTAAAATCACCTCCGCTAAAGGATGTTCAATTTTTTCTAAAATACTTTCACTGGTGCTGTATTGCCCAGTAGCAGTTTTTTTGCCACCTTTAATGCCAAGTTTATCAAACAACACTTCACCGACTTGTTTCGGTGAGGCGACATTAAAGGCTTCACCTGCCAATTCTGTGGCTTGGTTCTCCAGTGTTTGGATGGTTTCAGCAAACTCAACACTGAGTTGATCTAAAAATTGATGATCGAGTTTAATGCCATTTTCTTCCATCTCGGTCAAAATACGGGCTACTGGCATTTCAATGTTATGCAAAATATTTAGCAGTTCCGGCCACGGTTTCAATTTTGCCGCTAACACTTCGTACAGCCGATAAGTGACATGCGCATCTTCAGCGGCATAATGTGCGGCAACATCTAACTCAATTTGGTTAAAACTTTTTTGTTTTGCACCTTTGCCAGCAATTTGTTCAAAGGTGGTGGTCAAATGGCTTAAGTAAAGTCGTGCCACATCATCCATACCGTGTCGGGTGGCAGCTGCATTTAGTACATAAGAAGCCAACATGCTGTCGAAATACCAACCTTGTAATTCAATACCGTGATTGGCAAAAATATGTGCATCGTATTTTAAATGATGCCCAATTTTCTTCACTGCAGGATTTTCCAGTATTGGTTTAATTTGCGCTAGGAGCTGATCTCGATTCAATTGCTCAGGTGCACCTTCATAATCATGGGCAACAGGAACGTAATAGGCATCTTGCGCATCTAAAGCCACTGAAAAACCAACCAACTGTGCCACACGGTAGTCTAAATGGGTGGTTTCAGTATCAATGGCAAAATGGTCAGCATGTTGCATACGTTTTAGCAAGGCATCCCAATCGCTCTGTGTTAGCACGGTATGATAAGTCGCGGTGCCGAGTTGATCGTCCTGACTCGACAGCTGAGCATGATCTTCAGTCACGACAACCTCAGCGCTTGGGGCTGCTTTAACAATGCTTTGTGCCGTTTGTTGATCGCTCGAACGATGTGGATTATTCGGATGATCTAAAGACTGTAACTGGTTACGAAACTCCAGTTCGGTATACAGGTCACGCAGATGCTCTACATTTGGATTGCAGAGTTTGAGATCACTCCATTCCAAATTTAACTCTAAGTCACAGACGATGGTCGCCAGTTGATGGTCAATTTTAATGTTGTCTAAACTGTCTTTAATGTTTTGGCTAATTTTGCCTTTGAGTTGGTCTGCATTGGCAATAATGTTGTTCAGCGTGCCATATTCAGTCAGTAGTTTTGCCGCTGTTTTTGCCCCTACACCCGGCACACCCATAATGCCGTCCGAGGCATCACCCATGAGGGTCAGATAATCAATAATTTGATGTGGATGCACGCCAAATTTTTCCAATACACCAGCTTCATCTAGCACACGTTCTTTAAAACTGTCTTCCAGTTTGACCTGTGGATTGACCAATTGCGCCATGTCTTTATCGCCAGTGGAAATCAACACATGATGTCCTTCGGCAAGCGCACGTTTGGTTAAAGTGCCAATAATATCATCGGCTTCTGCGCCAGCAAGATGATACAGTGGAATGCCTTGTGCTCTAATCAGCGCATGTAAATATGGAATTTGTTGTGACAATTCCACTGGCATGCTTGGGCGGTCGCCTTTATAAATTGGCGATAATTTATGTCGAAAAGTTGGCTCTGGGGTGTCAAAAATCACCGCCATGTGGGTGGGCTCTGTACGGCGGATCAGCTTTTGAATTGCAGAAATTGCACCACGTATTGCATTGGTATGTAGGCCGGTTGAGGTTGTGAGTGGCGGTATAGCGTGAAAAGCACGGAATAAAAAATAAGAGCCGTCAACCAAAACAAAAGGTGGCATTGTGCACGTCCTGAGGGTGAATTTGCCCTTAGTTTACGTGAAAAAGTCTGCGCTGTCCTAGTTGCTGCGAGCTTGTGGCGTACAATCGGTTAGATGAATTTGCAGCATTTTGTATGAAAAATTAGCTGCTTATACAGTCATCAAGTAAAATAGTGTGAATTACGAGGTATTTATTGATCTAAGTCTATGTATAAAAAAGATAATCAGGGAATGTTTATTGCGTTAATACTGAGCGCAGTGTTGTTGGTGTTGGCGCTGCTAGTGGAGTGGCGAGCGGCAATCATCGTGATGCTATTTGCATTCATGGTAATTTTGCTGCGCATGCTATTTGATTTTCAGCAACGCCTAGCGCAAATAGAGCAACAATTACAACTATCGGCGCAGCGGCCTAATCGTGAATTGTCGGCATCCGAACAGCCAACAGGTCATATTGTCGCACCTGCTCAGCCAGTGCAGCATAGCGCAACTGTTCAGTCTGAACCGAACATCCCCACTTGGATGCAAGTCGATACGGTTGTGGAAAGCGTGAAAGCACCACCATTTGAAAATCCAAGCGATACGAACAACACACAGCCAACAGCGCGCAAAGCCGCAGCATGGTGGCAACCCGCGCTGGATTGGTTCATGCATGGCAATCCAATTTTACGAGTTGCAGTCGCGGTATTAATGGTTGGTGTGGTGTTATTGCTACGTTTTGCCAGTGAACAATGGCAGTTAAGCCTTGGCGTGAAATTAGGTTTTATTGGCAGTGCTGGTGTGATTACCACCGTTGTAGGTTATTGGCTGCAACGCAAAAACCAACTGTTTGCAGTTGCCTTGCAAGGTGTTGGTTTGGCGGTCATTTTTCTGACTTTAATTTTTTCTTATCATTTTGCTGTTTTGGTGAGCTTAACCACCGCCGCTGTGTTATTTGTGATTTTATTATTGGCAACCGTGTATTTAAGCCTAAAACAACAGGCGTTGTATTTGGCAATGTTGGCGTTGGGTATGGCGTATTTAGCGCCGTTGTTGATTCCGCAAGACCACCCAGATGTGGTGTTTTTATTCGGCTATTACTTGGTAATAAACCTTGCCGTTGCCGCAGTCAATTTTATTCAGCCGTGGAAAATTCTGCATCAAATTGCTTTTTTCGCCACCATGCTCATTGGCGGTGTCATGATTGGTATTTATGGCAAAACTGCTCAGTTCCACAGCCTAGATACTATTTTATGGTTGCATATCGCCTTGTTTATTTGGCTGAGTATTCGTTATAGCCAGCTGATGTTACGTGCGCAAAATCAACTGCAAACCACAGAAAAAGCACCTCGTTTAGCGCCGATTTTAGATGTTGGGTTGATCTTTAGTGTGCCTGTATTGGGTTTTTCGCTGCATGCTTATTTAATGCATCAATCCACCACCGCACTGACTGGGGGGGCGGTGGTTTTAGCCGTGGTTTATATTGCGTTGAATGTTTGGATTAAACGACAGCATCCACAGCTTTCCGCCTTGTCAAAAAGTTTCTTTATTCTTGCGGTGGTGTTTATTGCTTTGATTTTCCCTTTAGCCAAAGGCGCACATTGGACGTCTAGTGGCTGGGTGATACAAGGCACTGCATTGATTGTGTGGGGTGTAACTGAGCGTTATCGTTTAAGCCGTTATATTGGTGTGGTGTTGGTGCTGATGAGTTCCATCGCGCTGTTGTTGCAAGTGTGGTCAAATGATGACTTCCCCATTTTAAGCACGGTGATTTTTGCACTGGCACAATTTATTTCGGCGTTTTATTTATTACATTATCAAGAAGCCGAAAAATATTTCAGCGGCAAAATGCTAAGCGGTATTTTCTTGGCTTTAGGGATGTATGCAGGGTCAATTGCAGCGGTTGAATACCTGCACATGCAGCAACATGGGCTGAGTCCATACTTAGCCATTGCAGTGTTGTTGTTGGTATTGTTTAGTGTGGCAGTGCATGTCAAATCTAAACTGCAATGGCGTAATGTGCAGTTGCTTTTGTTGGCGGGCTTATTGTTTTTACTCTATATGGAAAGTTTTGCCGCCAATGTATATAGCCAGTTGCATTGGAAAACGACCCTACAACAAGGCAGTTTTTTACTCGCAGCCATTGGCATGACTGTGCTGCTGAGTATGCAACTTCGCCACACAAGGGCGAACCACATTGCAGCCAGTTTATTTTGCTTGGCATTGGCGAGTATTGGTTTGGCGATTTTCCCAATTATGCCGCTGGTTGCACTTGCACTATGCCCAACGGCGTATGGTCTGGGTTTATTTTTCAGTCCGAACAGGTCATTGCTACAGCAACCGACTATTTGGTGTTTGAGTTTGTTGTGGCTGCTGTTGATAAGTTTTGATGTGCATTCTGCGGTGCAATACTATGTTATTCCAGTGTTGAATTTTACCGATACGCTGTCGTTATTGGTTTTAGCGGCTTTGTTATGGCTGCTGTATCGACATGATTTTCAGGGCAATAAACAGTGTGAGTGGAGCTTTAAACTCAGCACAATTTTAATGGCATTATTGGTGCTGAGCAGTGTGGTGGTACGTGCCATGCACCACTATATGGGCACGCCTTTGTGGGGGCATGCCATTTGGCACAATGGCGAGGTGCAACTGAGCCTAACCTTGCTGTGGGTCGTGTTGGCATTTATTTTAATGACTTTTTCTAGTCGTCGGCATATTCGACAAGTTTGGTTTGTTGGTGCAGCGTTGTTGGCAATAGTGGTGGCTAAATTGTTACTGCTCGATTTATCGCAAAGCGGTACGCTGACTCGGGTCTTTTCGTTTATAGGTTCGGGTGCCGTGATGTTGGTGATTGCTTATCTTGCTCCGTTACCGCCTGCTATTGAGCAAACAGATCAAGCGCAATAATTAGCGGGCTTGATCGTTACGTTGCAGTTCCTTTTGGTTGGCATATTGATCGATTTCATCATTTTCTAAGGGTAATGGTCGATCAATCAGCCCCATTTTCGGTACTGGTATTTCAATATGATTGTCCAAGAAACCATTCCGCACTCGTTCCTGCATTTCATCACGTACTTTTAAAGCATTTTCTTGCCGACACCAAATTGCAAATAACAGCTCAATCGAAGACTCTCGAAATGCCGTTACGGTTACAGTAGCTTTTGGGTCATCCAACACCAGAGGATAATGCGCTGCCACATCTAACAACACCTGTCGGACTTTGATAATATCTTCATGGAAGTTAATCGCGAGGGTAATAGCAATGCGCCGTATCGGATATTTCGATAAATTCATCACTGGGGTGCGAATTAGTTGTTCATTCGGCAGCCGAATATAAACATTATCTAAAGTGAGTAATTTCACCGACAACAGGTCAATCGAAATGACTTTCCCTTCAATGGTTTGCCCACGAATAAGGGTAATTTGAATGGTATCACCGACTTCAAACGAGCCTTCGCCAATCAAAAACAGTCCACTAATTAAGTTAGTCGCAGAGGTTTGTGAGGCAAAGCCCAAAGCCACCGTTAAAATACCTGCTGCACCTAAAAACACGCTCAGTTTAAAGCCAGCCTCTCGCAAGCTTGCCATAATAAACAGCATGAAAATAAAATAAAAAATCCCTCTACGCCACAGCAAACGTTGATGATCGTTTAAACGGCTGCCAATGGTGCGAATAAAAGCGTTCGATACGAAGCGTGCGATGATAAAACCAATCAAACACAAAATAATCGCAACTGCAATTTCACTCATGCGATCAAGATTGATATTGGTAAAGATACCAGTCAGGCTACTGGCAACATCTTTAGGAATATTGGTGTCTGGCATGGCAAGCTCTTAAAAAAATGAATCAAACATATTAAATAACGCACCCGCTGGCTCACGTGGCGGATGTATCGCATTCACTTCCCCCGCTTGTACAGGGGTTTTATTTTCAATGCGCACACGGGCAGGGTGGTCGGCACCCTCATAATAAACTTTGATTTGCGATGTCCATAAACGTCCAGTACTTGGGCTATAAAATAACGGCAATGCACGCACTGGCACATTCATGCGGTCAAAACGTAGTTGATGCGGGCTGCTGTTATGAAACTCGATCGGGGTCACGGCACGAAAGGCACGTGGTTTTAACAGGTTTAATTCAGTACGACCATCGACCGAAGTGGCATAACACAGCTCGCCATGTTGCGGGTCTTTACCAAACCATGTGTCTTTCGGTTGCAGCACGGGTATTTCAAACAACGGGTCAGCCAATCCATCCACCAAGCCGGCAATCCACAGCGGGGTGCTAATATACAAGGTGCCACGTTGCCCAGCGGGTATATAAATCGGGTCAATTGGTTTAATTACCACCGAACGATCTGCCAAACGTGGCATCAGTTGCAAGCTGTTGTGAGTGTTGTGAAACATATAGCGTTCGATATTGGCAGGTTGTGGCATGGCAAATGCGCTGTCGTTGAGTCGCTGCCATTGCTGTTCATCATCATGCTGAAAAGCCGGACGATGATATTCTAAACGCCATTCCTTTAAGCCACGGGTTAAACGAAACAGCATAGTGCCGAATTGCCATGCTTGGGCTTGTTGAAGCTCAAAATGTTGTTCGCCCCACCATTTCAAACTGTCTAAATGAGGCGGTTGGGTTAGATTTATTTCAGACAAGGTGCAAATTCCTTACGAAGGATGTCGAACAGACTTCACGCTGCAATCTGCTTAGAGTACACTCAACCATCTTATTCATCATTAAAAATTGTGATGCAAATACTCAAACAAATACAAATTCCTTATAGTTTTGCCAAACGACATGGCGTTTTACTACGTTACGAAGGCAATCAAGTGTTTATTGTGCGCCGTAAAGACACCGCAGCCATTGCCTTGCAGGAAGCACGCCGTATATTAGGCAAAGCCGCGCATGACCAATTGTGCAACGAGCAAGAGTTCCATGCTTTGCTCAGTTCGAGCTATGCAGGCGATACTGGCGAATCACAACAAGTTGCCGCAGGTTTGGAAGATCATCCCGACTTACTGAGCCTTGCCGATCAAGTGCCAGAAGCTGAAGACTTGATGGACCAAGAAGATGATGCGCCAATTGTACGCTTAATCAATGCCTTACTTTCCGAAGCGATTCGTGTAGGGGCTTCGGATATTCACATTGAAGCTTTCGAGAAAAAACTCTCGGTGCGCTTGCGGGTCGATGGTCAGTTACGTGAAATTGTACAGCCACGCCGTGAACTGGCACCGCTGTTGGTGTCACGGATTAAAGTCATGGCAAGACTGGATATTGCCGAAAAACGTGTACCGCAAGATGGTCGTATCTCACTGCGCTTGGCTGGGCGTGAAGTAGATGTGCGGGTATCGACCTTGCCATCTTCACATGGCGAACGGGTAGTGATGCGTTTGCTCGACAAGCAAGCAGGGCGTTTAAACATGACTCACTTAGGTTTAATGCAGCCTGATTATGAGCGTTTAACCCAGTTAGTGCATCGTCCGCATGGCATTATTTTGGTGACTGGACCGACTGGTTCGGGTAAAACCACCACTTTATATGCAGCATTATCCGACCTTAACGACAACACTCGCAATATTTTGACCGCCGAAGACCCCATTGAATACCAACTCGAAGGCATTGGGCAAACGCAGGTCAATACCAAAGTGGATATGACCTTTGCTCGTGCACTGAAAGCCATGTTACGACAAGACCCAGATGTGGTGATGGTCGGCGAAATTCGAGATTTAGAAACCGCTGAAATAGCTGTACAAGCCTCGCTCACTGGTCATTTGGTGTTATCGACACTGCATACCAATACCGCTATTGGTGCAGTCACTCGCTTAAAAGATATGGGCATTGAGCCATTTTTATTGGCAAGCTCACTCATAGGCGTCATCGCACAGCGTTTAGTGCGCACGCTATGCCCGCATTGCGTAACTTGGCGTACGGCTGATGACTTTGAACAGCAAGTGTTTCATAGCATTAAAGTTGATCCACAAATGCAACTGCCTGAGCCGAAAGGTTGTGAACATTGTTCACATGTTGGCTTTAGCGGACGAACGGCAATTTATGAAATTGTACCTGTAGATGAAGCCATGCGCCGTTTAATACATGGCAATGCTGCCGAGTTTGAACTGGAAAATTACGCGCGCAAACAATCCGGCTCTATTCGAGAAGATGGACTGCGAAAAGTTTTGGCAGGTAAAACCACACTGGAAGAAGTGTTAAGAGTGACCAATCAGGAAGAAGTGGTGTAGGTCGTTTGGCTTAGCCAATATACGACTTATCATAATACTATGTTTGGTTGTTACGGCTTTGAGATAGAACATAAGCCGAAAGACGAATCTTTCGGCTTATTGTTTACTGCATCTTCAATTGCCTAATGCTTAATCAACTTTTGTCTGCCGCTTCATGCCTTTTTTACGGAAACGACCTACTTGACCCGCCGCAAGTTCTGGGAAAGCATTGCTTAATTTGGCAATCAACCCACGCATAGGTGGCAACACCATTTCTAAAGGCTTATTTTTTAAAGCGGTATAAATCGAATTGACCACTTCATCGGTGGTTAAGCTGCTGCTACCCGAAAAAGTCAGTGCCGCTTGTACCTTGCCTTTTTGCTGATCAAGCATGGGTGTTTGGACTGCATCTGGGCAAATCGCGGTCACAGCGATGCCGTATTCAGCCAACTCCATACCAGCAGAAATTGAGTAACTACGCACTGCAAATTTACTCGCACTGTACAGTGACAAGCCCGGCACAGGCGAGAGCGCAGCGAGTGACGCCATATTAATAATATGCCCCGCAGATTGCGCACGCATGCTTGGCAATACCGACTGTGTACCGAAAATCGTGCCTTTGACGTTGATATCAAAATGCAAATCTACTTCATTGGCGCTGCTATCCATCACCCAGTTTTCTTTCAACACACCAGCGACATTGCACAACACATCTATTTTCTGCCATTTTTGTAGCACTTGCTCAACCACACTGTTCCAGTTTTGACTTTGGCGCACATCTAACTTCTGTAGCAACAATTGATCGGCGCTATATGCCGCATAAGTGCTTTCTAAACGTGCAAAGTCAATATCACAGGCACAGACTTTTTTGCCGTCTTTTAACAGACGTTGTGTAAGCGCTTGTCCAATACCAGAGGCAGCACCAGTCACCATAAAAATATTATTCATGTCTTAAGCCTTTGCTGCTGGAAGGGTTAAACGACCGAATTCTAATTCACCCATGCGTGCCGTTGGGGTTGTTCCTGGGAATAAGTGAAAACCATCAGATTCAGAAGACAGCGCCATGTTGTAGAAACGCTCATCTTTCGGCCAACGACCAGCCACTTCTTTTTCTTGAATCATCGACAAATACTGATCATTACCGCATTCAAGTGTATTGCCATTGATAATGACTTCGGCTTGGGTGCGTTTAGCATAAGCCGCCAAACCTGAAATTTTAGAATGAATAGGGGCATAAGAATCCATACTGACCCCATTTTCTGAAGTCACCAGTAAACCTTGATCGGTATGTGCCACAATCGAATGATTACCTTCGGTATGTCCTTTAGTGCGCATCAATGCAACTGAACCATCACCTAAAAACACGCTGTCATCTAAAAGCTCGATGCGACTTTCATCAATGCCTTGAACGCCATTTGGGCAATACCATTGATTTTGCCAAGGCAATAAAGACAATGAACTTTCCCATTCTTCACGCATGACCAATAATTTTGCATTTGGGAAAATCGCAGCCTGACCTTGCCCCCCAAGCCAGCGCGTCACGTTTTGAGTATGTAAATGATCGTAAGTAATGTAGTCGATATCTTCAGGTTTTAAGCCCAGTTGTGCCAAAACACCTAAAACAGTATTAGGAAATTTAAAGATGATTTTTTCCATGGTCTTAGAGAAAACACCAGCACTTTCTTCAAGCTGTGCGAAGAAAGGTGTTTCACGTTGGTTTTCCCAATCTGATGGGCTGACTAATAAGGTTTTGATGCCGTCATCGCTATTAAATTGAATGACAAAGAGTTTATTGCACAGATGGATAAACGGGGTTGGTAGGCTAAAAGCGTTTAAATAACCATATTTTGCAGGATAAGGCACACGAATTAATTCAAAAGTCTTATAAAACAAAACTTTCGGCTGACTTAACATGGTTGCACGAAAGTCTTTCGCTGCTTCACGAATATTATCAATGCGTTCAAGCGGTCGGATGGCATCACGGGTGCCATCAAAATGGTTAAATGGAACAATAATGCCCATAATGCTATCCTTTACATCTATTGAAATGATTGTTTTATGGCAAACTGTCACAGTTGCCCTGAGTCATGTGCATAATATAATTTAGGAAAGATTTCTTGTCAAATTTTGAAAGTCAAGCTAAATCAACAGCTAAGCGCGTATACGCTAAAAAAAATGCGGAAGATCGTGTTTTAGAAAGACGTGAACGGTTGTTGCAAGCTGCATTAGAACTTTTTGCAACACAAGGCTATGCCAACACCACCATTGAGGCGTTATGTTCTGAAGCCAAAGTCACTACTCGACATTTTTATCAGGTTTTTGCAGGGCGTGAAGAGCTATTATTGGCACTGTACGATCAAATTGTGAATGAATTGAGCGTGGGCCTACTCACCGCCATGTTGTCAGAGCATCAAAATTTGCAAGAAAAAATGCAACAGGTGATTCAAGCTTTAGTGAGTCAGTATTTACAGGACAAACGCCGTGCGCAGGTAGGTGTGCTCGAGGTTGTTGGGGCCAGTCGCAGCGTTGAACAGCGCCGCCGAGAAGTGATTCATACCATCGCAGGACACATGGAAGCCTTTATGAATGCGATTGCTGCACAGTATCAATTGCCTAAAAGAAACTATCATTGGATGGCAATTGCGATTGTCGGTGGTATTAATGAGCTCATGGCAGAATGGTTGGTCAATCAAACCTTAACTCTGCAACAGTTGAGCGATGAAATTGTGGCGATTATTCATGTGTTTATGAACGGCATTGATGGTGCTGTAAGCAAATCCTAAATGCGGCTAAAAACTATAAATGAATCAATCGATGATGTTGCAGCAAAGGCATGGCGCTGCGGATATGGTTTTGTTCTGCTAAATCAAATGGCACGACTGTCAATTGCGCACCTGCATCTGTGACTTCGCCAAGCACACGACCTTGTGCATGTGTTGCCATAGCATGTCCCCACGTCTGCCGTGTATGATTGACATGCCAACCTTGTTGCGCAGCGCCTAAAACTTGACATTGACTGTCTATGGCGCGCGCCTGTAATAACAATTGCCAATGCATTTGTCCCGTCGTATAAGTAAATGCAGAGGGTGCAGTCAACATATCTGCGCCTTGGGCACGCAGCATCAGCGATAATTCAGCAAAACGTAAGTCATAACAGACCATTAAACCAATATTGCCAAACGGAGTTTTGGCAACCACCACCGCATCGCCCGGTTCAAACACCGCAGATTCCTGATAACCACCGACTGCATCGCCTACTTGAACATCAAATAAATGAATCTTGTCATAACGCGCTTCGGTGCGTTCTGGGCTAATACATAAACTTGCGGTACGCACCCGACCATCGGTGATAATCGAACCATCGGGACGAAAAGGGCAAGGCAAAGTACCTGCCACAATCCAAATTTGGTACTGTTGTGCCAGTTGCTCTAAGCGCTGTTGAATACTTTCAAATTGCACTGCGGTTTCACGTTGCTTTCCTGCGGCAAAACAGACAAAGTTTTCAGGAAAAACAATCAATTCAGCGCCTTGCGCCTTGCCTTGTTGAATCAATGACTCTATGACACGGAAGTTGGCTTCAATGTCATCTTGAGCATTCATTTGAACAACGGCAAGGAAAGTCATAGCGGGCTTGCAAGCGGCTTACTTAAGCATTTTGCTTGTGGGTATCGAGGTTTAAGCAATCTTGCTCTTGTTGCAATTGCTTGACCAGTGGTTCAAACATATTTTGGTTATTTTTGTTCAAGCGCATTAGGGCTTTGTGCGCCTCTAAAACGGTGGTAAGCATTGCACTATGCGTAACTTGTTCCTCGGTCAACTCCAACGTACATACATTCGGGTCACCGCAATAATCCAAAATCACAAACACTTGCCCTAGCCCCATACTGTTGGCTAAGGTGCTAATATCTGCATTGGTGGATAGCATAACTGCTTGAATTTGATGGACTTGTTTGAGCTTTAACCCTAGTTTTGCCAGTACGCCTAACACGGTGCTGTCAATAAAAGTTGTTTGGGTTAAATCAACTATCGCGCCTACAACATTTTGCTGTTGTTCAATCTTGCCAAGTAATTTGTCTAAACTGATACAAGAGTGAGCGCGTACTTCGCCAATAAGTTTGAAAATATGCGTACCATCTAAGCTTGCATATTCAACATGACCTGTTGACATATAAATGCCATTTTCAGAGAAAGGATGTCAAATTATCCCATAGTGATATTCTAGACACAAGTACTTGCATGCTGTTAACTGGTTAAGATATTGATTTTGAAGTTAATTCATTCGGCGCAAGCTGAGTATCGCAATATCATCGGCTACATGGTGCGGGGGGTGGAATGAATCATTTTGCAGATGTTCCAGTAGTTGATCAAACTGATCATTCAAGCCGCCATCATAAGGTTCTAGTGCACCATCGGAGCACAAAATAAACCGTGCATGTGGATTCAACACACAACGGTGTTCCTCAACCTCTAAATCTTCGGTTAAGCCGAGTGGGAAGCTACTGGTGGTTAAAATTTGCGGCGCTTGATTGGGTTCGAAAATAATCGGCGGCGGATAATGTCCTGCACTCGACCAGCAGATTTCATTACTGCGTAAATTCAAAATACCGGCCACCATGGTAATGTGTTTTTCAATGTTTTCTTGTACCAACATGGCATTTAGTTTGTGAATCAATTCACTTGGGCTTTTGGCACGACCATGAAAGGCAGCCATCCATGAGGTGAGTAAGCTACTGGTCACACCATGCCCAGATACATCGGCGAGGTAAAACAGCACTTCATCATCATTCACCTGCCAATAATCATACCAATCGCCTGACAAATAAGCCGAGGGTTGAAAAAACGATTCAAATTGATAATGCGGCAGTTCAATTGGGTTGGGGAGCAGACGTTTTTGTAATTCTGCGGCGGATGGTAAGTCACGACTGTCTTGGTTGCGTTTATATTGCGCATCAATTTTAAATAAAGAATGGACCGGATTTTTCGGCAGATGATCCCACACCCAACCCGCTAGAGCACCCATTTCCCACGCTTGCGCCAAAGCAGCACCTTCGTCAGAAAATGCTAACACCACAGTCGGTAGTTTCCATTGATGTTTTAAAAAGTCTTGCACATCAGCAATGGCAATAATGGTCGGATCATACAAGTCTAAATCATCTATTTGAATGATCTGTAGACTCGGCAGCTCAGCTAAAGTTTCATTTAAACAAGATACAGAACGCGAGGGTTGAATGAAATACATAGATGAAAAACCAATCCTGTGTATGATCATTTTCAATTCATCATAGATGAAAGATGACCTAAAACATAGTCTTGCCAGCGCTGAATTCACTGGCAAGTATACGTTTGGTAAAGTAGTGTCTGTGCTTACTGTTCGTCACTCAATAATTCATCTTCGAACTCATCTTCTTCTACAAAAGAAATGCCCGTCGAATCACCACGTTTATCGGCAATCTGGAATGATTTGCGTTGTAAGTAAATATCGCGAATCATGGCGTACTTATCGCCCTTTAATGTTTCTTCAATATCAAGCACTTGGGCGCGGGTGTCGACTACTTGTAATGCATTGGTCGAGTAATACAAGCCATCTTGATCTTCCATTAAATACTTTTGTGGACGACCATAACTGTCTGCAACCATGCCTACACCGTCACGGAAAGTACTTGGACCAAAAAACGGCAACATCACATACGGACCAGAAGGCACGCCGTAATAGCCCAAAGTCACCCCAAAGTTTTCATCTTCTGCGGTTAAACCGATACGACGTGCAGGGTCGGCAAAACCTAGAGTAGTTAAAGTATTTACAGTAAAGCGACCGAGAGTTTTAGCCGCACGGCTTGGGCGACCCTGAATCACCTGATTCACGGCATTCCACGGTTCGCCTAAGTTTTTACGAAATTGACGGTACGGTGAACGCACAGAGGTAGGCACTTTTTCAACATATTGAATAGCAACAGGTTTAAGAAAGTTGCGATCCAAAGCATCATTAAAGGCAAACACTTGACGATTCAATGGCTGTAAAGGATCTTTAACCGCATCGGGTTGCGTGGCATTGGCATTGACTGTTAAATCACTTTTGCTGAGATTTTTTAAATTTTTTATCGATTGTAAGGTCGAAGTTTTTGGTTCGCT
>SSHD01000071.1 GCA_008017255.1 Acinetobacter sp. | reverse complement strand
GCCTGAATTCGATGCAAATGATATGCTTGTTGTGAAGGCTTCGGAAGCAACAACTGCAGCGGATACGACTCAGAATTAATTTAAGAATAGAATTACAAATCGGCCTTTGTAAATTATGGCACAAGATAAACTTCAATTTCAAGTACCAGCCAAAACCAAGACCTGGTCAATGGCTCTCATGGCTATCGGAGCTGTCGCAGCTATCGGTGGTTGGGTATTCGATAAAACGGATCATCACCAATATTGGTGGGCTAATCTTTTGATCAGTTCCTTACAAGGATCAAGTACATCAAATGACTTATGATTACCTTTAGAACCATTAGGATTCTTTAAATCATGCACTTTCCACGTTGAATGATGTGGGTCATAATCTCGAAGATACAATCGTGTTAATTCAGCTTCACGTCTGCATGAGAAAATTGCAAACCACATAATCAAATGCATTGGGTATTTAGAGCCATAACGATTTAGCTTCCATCGTTCTGCAAAATACTTCGTCAATGCAATCAATTCATCTCTCGAAGGCAGTCGGTCTCTTTTTTGACTGGAGGATATTTGACGTGTTTTTCTTAACTGAGCAGTAGCCTTATCAAAGCTATTTAAATCAATATCCATTTCCCACATAACAGCAGCATGAGAAAGAACACCTCTGATATGTAAAAGCTCATGTTGCAGTGTACTAGTCGCAATAGGTTCAAGATCGAGGTACGGAATTCCACCCTTCCTTAAAGCCACATGCTCGGCCAAATGTACTGATTTTATTTTTGTGATAATATTGCGCGCAATTGGTAGCTTCTTAATTAAGAGCAGAGAATAGCGTTTCGTCCTTCCGTACTCGCTCCCGACTTCATCCAAATATTTATCAATGGCATCTGATAGAGTCAAATCAATCAGCTTTTCTTTGCCAAGCAAAATATCAGGATTTTCTTGAATTTCGACTTCTCGTTTCTTAACCCAGTTTTCAGCTAACTTCTTTGAGTGAAATGTTTTACTTTCAGAAAAAGCAGGAAAGCCCTTTCGAGTGATTCGAATCGCAGCACGATAGTTAACTTTACCATCTGCACCTTTCCTTGCTGTAATTGACCCCATAATTTACACCAAAAGCTATTTTTTCTATTATGGTGTAAAATTTGGTGTAAATGCAAACGGATTCACCCATCTAAACACAGGTTCAAACAGATTCTCGCAGGTTGCAGAATATAGATTAAAGGTATGATTTTTAATGACTATTAACAAAAACATTGAAAACACTCAATCTCCGCGAATCAGTGTTGCCCCGATGATGGATTGGACAACCAAAGACTATCGCTACTTCGCGCGTTTGTTTAATCCGAACGTGGTGCTGTATACCGAAATGGTCACCACAGGCGCAATTATCTATGGCGATGCCAAACGGCATTTAGACTTTAATGCACAAGAATTTCCGCTGGTGCTGCAACTTGGCGGCTCAAATGCAAAAGACCTCGCCACCTGTACAAAAATGGCTCAAGACTGGGGCTATAACGAAGTCAATTTAAATGTCGGCTGCCCAAGCGACCGCGTGCAAAATAATAAAATTGGCGCATGTTTAATGGCAGAGCCAAACCTCGTGGCGGAATGTATCCACAGTATGCAAAACGCAGTGTCGATACCCGTGACGGTCAAACACCGTATTGGTATAGATGACATGCACTCTTATGAAGAAATGCTACATTTTGTCGATACCGTTGCTGCCACTGGCTGTACGCATTTTATTGTGCATGCACGGATTGCAATTTTGCAGGGCTTATCGCCGAAAGAAAACCGTGAAGTGCCGCCGCTACGCTATGAAGACGTGTATCGGCTGAAACAAGACCGTCCACAGCTAACCATCGAAATAAATGGCGGTATTAAAACCTTTGCCGAAACTCAAGCACATTTGCAGCATGTCGATGGTGTGATGATCGGTCGTGAAGCCTATCACAACCCGTATTTACTGGCGGAAATGGGGCAATTGTGGAATGTAGACATGCCAAACCGTTTCGAGATTATGCAGCAGATGATGCCTTATATTCAGCAGCGTGTGGCAGAAGGTGCGCCGCTGTCAATTATCACTCGGCATATACTTGGGCTATTTCAAAACTTACCTGGTGCACGTAAATGGCGACAGGCTTTAAGTGGTGGCAATGCCAAAACCATCGCCGATATTGAACAGGCACTGACCAATATTCAAGCTGCCATGCAACGTACTGAAGACTACGTTCGAGAGCAGCAAGGCTAAACTATGCCGTGTGGTTGAAGTATTAGCATAGCATTTAGGATGCTTTCCGCCAGTTTGAACGCCTTTTTTAAGCCAAATGCAACTGTGAAAACGCCCAATATGACAGTGTGAAGCAGATCACATTTTAGTCAAAGTTAAAGATAAATAAAATTATCACTCCTATCGAAATACTTTTTTATGTATTTAAATACAAAAACTTATACAATTTATTTTTCTTAAAAAGCTAAAATTACACCCCAATAATTCGGTTATTTTTCACTCAAAATTGAAATATAATTTTACAAATCATTTTATTCAAACTAAACACCCCCAAGTGAATGAAATTTAACCACATTGTCTATGTGAAAAATACGCTAAGTGTTCCACAAGTCCCGCTAAAAGTTAGGTTATTGCATTATTGATTAACTTTTGAGCAATTTTTCGCTTAATATGCCTGCCACGGACTTGGCACCCGCTTTAAACCCTATTTGAATGGATAGAGATTGAACTATGATTTATGACGCACCTTCATCGGATTACACCATGATGCATGCTCAGACTCAAAATGCAGTCGTGATGCTCAGAGAAAAAGCCGCAGATATTACCCCTCCGTATGCACCAGCGGCAAAGACTCATCAAATTAGCTTAAAGAAGTTTACCGACAAACTCTCTAGCGTGTCAGCATTTAAAAGTAAGGCAAAGTGCGCCAGATCTATTCGTATTGCCTTGCAAAGCGCAGGTGCGAAAATTGTCAATCATCCTGTGGCGGCGTCTGATTGGGGCGGCACACTGAAAAAAATCGGTTATAAACAAATCGACCCCGCTTTTAACAACCCTATGGCGGGTGATATTTATATTATTCACCGTACTCAAAAGCATATTTATGGTCATATTGCTGGCTTTACTGGTTCGCAATGGGTGTCTGACTTTAAGCAACGCAGCCATGCCATTTATAAAGATCAAAACGTCACTTATACCTATTATCGTTTGGCATAATACGGTCTATACAAGCCTAACTAAAGCACCTTATTTAAGTTTAGGCTTTTTCACATCTAGTTTTTTTAGCACTTCTGCCACCGCCACCATGGCAAAACTCGATGTCACCGCCACTGCTGAACCATAACCGCCACAACGTAATCCCGCACTTGCACAAACTTCAACACGGGTAGAGGGTTGCTCGAGTGAATAGACACAGGTAATGGAAAATTTATCTTTAGGCTTTTTACAAATGCCGAGCGCGCGCAGTTGAGTGCGTAATTTGGCGAGCATCGGGTCTTGTTCGGTTTTAGATAAATCCGCCACCCGAATCTTTAGCGGATCGCGTTTGCCCCCTGCACCACCCGACACAATCAATGGAATTTTATTAAACCGACAGTGCAGCATGAGCGCCAGTTTGGCTTTTACATCATCTATGCAATCTAAAATAATATCGGGCGCTAGATTTAACAGTTCTTTGATATTATCAGGACTTAAATAGTCATCAATCACATTGACTTTCATGCGTGGATTAATTTGCTGACAGCGCTCTGCCATTACGGCAATTTTTTCTTGCCCTAAGGTCGAGGTCAGCGCAGGCAATTGGCGATTAATATTCGAAGCGGCAATCACATCCATATCCACCAACGTCAGTTCGCCAATACCGCTACGTGCCAGTGCCTCTACCGCCCAACTGCCGACCCCACCAATGCCAATGACCATGACATGACTGTGTTCATAATGAGTGAACGCATCTTCTCCATAAATTTTTGCCACACCGGCAAAACGGCGCTCATATTCATCATTGAGAAGATCAGTCATAGACACATACAGGGTTAAAAATACTTTGGCATTTTAGCAAATTAACAAGGAGGTCGCCTATATACACAGGCCATGCCGTTTTGAAATAACATTGAATTGTTTGCTTAAAACCTAGAAAAAACACATCGCTCGCAGTTTAGTTTTAAAATATTCACGTTTTATCCTTATTCCACTTTTATACTAGCTTCAGTTTTCATATTTGACCTGTTGCCATGCCAAACATAAGTTCTAAAAAAATCCCGCTTCGTAAAATTATCTTACTTGTCCTTGCTGGGTTCATTCTTGCTGGGCTTGCGTGGTTGTATTTTAAGCCGAAAAATGAGCAACCCCAGTACATTAGTGCCGAAGTCACCCGCGGCGATATTGAAGATTCGGTGTTGGCGACCGGTGTGCTTGAAGCCACCAAAATGGTCAGCGTTGGGGCGCAGGTGTCGGGTCAGGTGAAAAAAGTTTATGTGCAGTTGGGCGATCAAGTTAAACAAGGTCAATTGATTGCGCAAATTGATTCCATTCGGCAACAAAATGAATTTAAAACCGCCGAAGCCAGTATTAAAAATCAACAGGCACAGTTAGCGGTTCAACAAGCCAACCTCGCCAAAGTCGCAGCGGAATATCAGCGCCAACAAGCCATGTATAGCCAAGATGCCACCTCACGTGCAGAACTTGAAGCCGCGTTGGCAAATTACAAAACAGCCCAAGCCCAAATTGACTCGATCAATGCACAGATTGAACAATCACGTTTAAATCTCGCCACGACCAAAGAAGACCTGGGTTATACCCGTATTGTTGCGCCAATGGATGGCACGATTGTGGCGATTGTGACCGAAGAAGGTCAAACCGTAAATGCCAATCAAACCGCCCCGACCATTGTGAAGCTTGCCAAACTCGATACCATGACCATTAAAGCGCAGATTTCTGAGGCTGATGTGATGAAAGTCGAACAAGGTCAAACGGTGTATTTCACGACATTGGGGAATAGCGACAAAAAGCACTACGCCAAATTGCGTCAAGTAGAGCCTGCACCAAATTCAATCAATACAGAAAGCAATACCACGAGCAGTTCATCCAGTGCAGCGGTGTATTACAACGCCTTGTTTGATGTGCCGAATGAAGATGGCAAATTGCGCATTGACATGACCGCACAAGTTTATATTGTGTTAGCCGAAGCCAAAAATGTGCTGAGCATCCCTGCCGCAGCAATTCAAAATAAACGTCCAAATAAAAAAGAGCGTGGTACGAACACTGCACGTTCAGCAGAAAAAAGCAAAGATACCGATCAGCCAAAATCACCACGTCCACAACGTTTAAATTTAAGTGATGCCGAAAAGACCTTGATCGCAGAAGGCAAAGCCTCTATCGCAACCGTGCGCGTGTTACAGGCAGATGGGAGTGCGCAACCGCAAAGCGTTTTAGTGGGGTTAAATAACCGTGTCACCGCACAAGTGCTGAAAGGCTTAAAACAAGGCGATCAAGTGGTGATTGCAGATGCCAGCGACACCTCAAATGAATCTGCTAAACGTAGCAACCAACGTGCGATGAGAATGTAACATGACTCAAGATCAGCTTCATTCCCCACAGCCCCTGCTTGAGGTCAGTGACCTGACGCGTGAGTTTCCCGCAGGTGACAGCACGGTGCAAATTCTTAAAGGCATTGATTTAAAAATTTATGCAGGCGAATTGGTTGCGATTGTGGGGCAATCAGGCTCAGGTAAATCCACCCTCATGAATATTTTGGGGTGCTTGGATAAACCCACGGCAGGAAGTTATCGGGTCAATGGACGAGAAACCCGAGAGCTAGAACCCGATGAACTGGCGCATTTACGCCGTGAATATTTTGGCTTTATCTTTCAGCGTTACCATTTATTGGGCGACTTAACCGCATCGGGCAATGTCGAAGTTCCTGCCATTTATGCAGGGGTTGAAAGCCATGTGCGTCAACACCGCTCTGCTGAAATACTCTCTGACCTAGGTTTAGCGGAACGTTTACATCATCGTCCGAGCCAACTTTCAGGAGGGCAACAACAACGTGTGTCGATTGCACGTGCCTTAATGAATGGTGGCGATGTGATTTTAGCCGATGAACCAACTGGGGCATTAGACAAAAATAGCGGTATTGAAGTGATGCGCATTTTGCGTGAACTGAATGCCAAAGGTCATACCATTATTTTGGTCACACACGATTTAAATGTCGCAAAAAATGCTTCACGTATTATTGAAATCAGTGACGGTAATATTATTTCCGACCGTGCCAATACCCCTGAACATGATGAACTGGATGTAAAACCTCAAACTTTAGTACGCACCCCACAAAAGAAAACTTCGGCTTGGCGATCTTTTTTCGACCGTTTAGGTGAGGCGTTCCACATGGCATTGCTCGCCATGAACGCGCATCGCATGCGAACATTCCTGACCATGCTGGGGATTATTATTGGGATCGCTTCGGTGGTTTCCGTGGTCGCACTGGGCAATGGCTCGCAAAAGCAAATCTTGGCGAATATTAGTAGTCTCGGCACCAATACTATTACTGTTTTTCAGGGGCGTGGCTTTGGCGATACGTCACGTGCCTCACAAGTAAAAACGCTAGTGCCTGCCGACGCCGATGCACTGGCAGAACAACCCTATGTCGATGGTGTGAGTCCATCCGCCAATAGCAATGTCAGCTTGCGTTATCAAGATACTGAAGCTTCTGCCACGGTCAATGGCGTCAGTGAAGACTTTTTCTACGTCAAAGGGATGACCTTTAAATCTGGCCAAGCTTTTGATAAAAACAGTGTGATGCAACGCGCGCAAGATGTGGTGATTGACACCAATAACGAAAAAACATTTTTTGCTGATGGCACCAATCCAGTCGGGCAAGTGCTTTTATTAGGT
>SSHD01000130.1 GCA_008017255.1 Acinetobacter sp. | reverse complement strand
GGCATAAAATAGAGTGGAATGTATAAGAATCCATGCGACCTAATAAACTAAGCAGAGCACAAATCATCAGTCATTGTGCGGTTGTATTTAAACAACATGGTTATGCAGGCACCAGTATGCAAATGCTTGCCGAATCGTGTGGTTTGACCAAAGGTGCATTTTATTATTATTACCCCAATAAAGAGCAGTTGCTGCTTGATATTTTAAAAGACACCCATCGCTTTTTGAAAACCAAGATGTTTGACGTGGCTGCGGATAAAAGCCGTGATGTTTTACAGCGTTTTGAATTCATGCATCAACAAACCGTGCAGTATTTTACGATTGGCGGGGCGGGTTGCCTTATGGCGATTATTTCGATTGAAGCCATTCACAGCTTGCCCGATGCAAAAATGTTGATTCAAGATTTTTTTGCAGATTGGCAACAAGCCATGTATCAACTTTTTATTGAGCGTTATAGCGATGATCAAGCGAATATTTTAGCACGGCAAAGCATTGCCGATTATGAGGGGGCCATTCTGATGTATCGTTTTTCAGAAGATGCGTTTTATATTGACTACGTTAAGCAACGGATTGAAAAATTATTGGCTTAATAGTGGATAAAGATGGAAAAAACACCTGTCATAGTATTGTATGACAGGTGTTGGGTTATTAAACGATTTAGCTATTTTTTACCAACTCAACGCACCACCAGTCTGATAATCAGTCACACGCGTTTCAAAGAAATTCTTCTCTTTACGCAAGTCCATCATTTCCGACATCCACTGGAATGGATTGCTCACACCCGCAAACTGCTCAGGCAAACCAAGCTGCGCCAAACGACGGTTAGCAATAAACTTCAAATATTCTTCCATCATGGCGGCATTCATACCGAGTACACCACGTGGCATCGTGTCACGTGCGTATTCAATCTCTAACATGGTGCCTTCCAAAATCATTTGAATCACTTCTTGTTGGAACTCAGCCGTCCACAAGCTTGGGTTTTCAATTTTAATTTGGTTAATCATGTCGATACCAAAGTTCAAGTGCATCGACTCATCACGCAAAATGTATTGGAACTGCTCGGCAACACCATTCATTTTGTTACGACGACCCATACTCAAAATTTGAGTAAAACCACAATAGAAGAAAATACCTTCCAGTACGCAATAGAACGCAATCAGGTTACGCAATAAACGCTGATCATTTTCCGGCGTGCCAGTATGGAAGTTCGGGTCACATAAAGACTGGGTGTATTGCAAACCCCAAGAAGCCTTACGTGCCACACTTGGAATTTCACGGTACATGTTAAACACTTCGCCTTCATCCATCCCTAAAGATTCAATACAGTATTGATAGGCGTGGGTGTGAATCGCTTCTTCAAAGGCTTGGCGTAAAATGTATTGACGGCATTCAGGGTTGGTAATATGACGGTAAATTGCCAATACCAAGTTGTTTGCAACCAACGAGTCCGCAGTCGAGAAGAAACCGAGCGAACGCATCACAATGGTACGTTCATCTTCAGTTAAACCATTTTCAGACTTCCACAACGCAATATCGAGGTTCATGTTGACTTCTTGCGGCATCCAATGGTTAGCACAACCATCTAGGTATTTCTGCCAAGCCCATTCGTATTTAAATGGTACCAACTGGTTTAAGTCGGCACGGCAGTTAATCATGGCTTTGTCATCCACTTGCACACGTTGCGCGCCCATTTCCAACTCTTCCAAACCCGGTGCAACATCTAGGTTTTCTAAGGCAGCAGATGCTCTTGCCAACGAATCGGAGGGATTTGTTGATCGCACGGAATGGGTTCCAGCGGATTGTGCATTTGCCATAGCCGACGATGATGGCTCTGCATCAGATACCATCTGCGTATTAGGCGTTTTTTCCGTATCGAGGGACGCAGACTTGTGTTCAGGTGTAGACGGTTTTTGCGAATCATCTTCGAAATCATCCCAACTTAGGATCGACATTTTTGTTCTCTCTTCGTTGTATCTAGGTTGCAGACATCTCGCAATCAAGATGTCTTAAATATCAGTTTAATGTGTAAGTAAAATTAAGTTTTATGGCGTGTCATCCAGTCGTTGCCGCCTAAATATCATCCCTAAGACTTATTTTGCTTACGCTGTTGTTTGCGAATGGCTAAAAAGGCATAGACCATTGGCACATAAAAGAATATAAAAGCAACGATCAGTACCGCAAGTCCTAACATATAGTTATGGCTCATATGGATCATGCTGTTTTCCTTGCTGCTTTAAACTTTTAATCTCCCTAAATCCCTCTTTTAAAAAGAGGGACTTTTCCCCGCCTTTTAGGAGGGGAGAACCAAGCACTTTATTTGTTGCTCGGAAGTCCCCCATTTTGTAAGAGGGGTTTTCTCCCTCCATTTTTAAAGGAGGGTCGGGGAGGATTATTTACTGACACGCCTCACAATCAGGATTGTCGATTGAACATGCCATAGGCACTGGCGCTGCCGTACCGAAATCATCTTCTTCAACTGAAACTGCGCTGCTCAGTTCTTCCACTGCTTGCGCAACCACGATTGGAGCTTCAACTGCGGTTGCTTTTACCGCATTCAGTGCGCCAGTGTTAATGGTCGATTTCTCGGCAGAGGTCGCACCTAAAGCACGGAGGTAATAAGTGGTTTTTAAGCCACGTAACCATGCCATTTTATAGGTGATGTCGAGTTTTTTACCGTTGGCACCTGCAATATACAAGTTCAACGATTGCGCTTGATCAATCCACTTTTGACGGCGTGATGCAGCATCTACAATCCAACGGGTATCCACTTCAAACGCAGTGGCAAAAATCGCTTTTAACTCATCTGGTATGCGGGCAATTTTTTGCACCGAACCTTCAAAGTGTTTCAAGTCATTGACCATCACCGTATCCCAAAGCCCACGCTGTTTTAAAGCACGAACAAGGTAAGGGTTAATCACGGTGAATTCACCAGACAAGTTCGATTTCACATACAAGTTTTGGAACGTCGGCTCAATCGACTGCGACACGCCACAAATGTTGGAAATGGTTGCTGTAGGTGCAATCGCCATCACATTTGAGTTACGCATACCGTCTTTTTGTACTTTGGCGCGTAGGCTGTCCCAGTCTAAGCGCTGTGTACGGTCTACTTCAAACATCCGTTCTGGACGGGTTTTCGCCACTAAGTCTAAAGAATCAATAGGTAAAATACCCTGATCCCATAGTGAACCTTTAAAGGTTTCGTAAGCACCACGTTCCAGTGCTAGGTCGCTCGAAGTTTGAATCGCATAGTAGCTAATCACTTCCATAGATTCATCGGCAAAGTCTACCGCTGCATCAGAACCATAAGCCAAGCCCATTTCGTACAGTGCATCTTGGAAACCCATAATACCCATACCGACTGGACGGTGTTTTAGGTTAGAGTTTTTGGCTTGCGGTACGGCATAGTAGTTAATATCGACCACGTTATCGAGCATACGCACAGCGGTTTTAATGGTGCGCGCTAACTTTTCACGATCTAACACACCGCCTTTCACGTGTTCAACTAGGTTAATTGAACCTAAGTTACACACGGCTATTTCATCGGCATTGGTATTTAAGGTAATTTCGGTACACAAGTTCGATGAATGCACCACGCCTACGTGTTGTTGTGGTGAGCGTAAGTTACACACATCTTTAAATGTGATCCACGGATGACCTGTTTCAAACAACATCGACAGCATTTTGCGCCATAAATCTTTGGCACGAATTTTCTTGTGCAATAGGTTGTCTGATTTGGCAATCGCTTCATAGTGTGCATAGCGTTCAGCAAATTCTGCACCAGTTAAATCATGCAAGTCGGGTACTTCAGATGGGGTAAATAACGTCCATTCGCCATCTTCAAACACACGTTGCATAAACAAGTCTGGCACCCAGTTTGCCGTGTTCATGTCGTGAGTACGGCGGCGGTCATCACCGGTGTTTTTACGCAACTCTAAAAATTCTTCAATATCTAAGTGCCACGTTTCTAAGTACGCACAGACGGCACCTTTACGTTTACCACCTTGGTTGACCGCAACTGCAGTATCGTTGGCCACTTTTAGGAATGGGACGACACCTTGTGATTTACCATTGGTACCTTTGATATAAGAGTTTAAGGCACGCACAGGGGTCCAGTCATTACCTAAACCGCCCGCCCATTTCGATAGCATGGCGTTATCACGCATTGCGCCGTAAATGTTGAATAGGTCATCGCTAATGGTGGTTAAGTAACAGCTCGATAACTGAGGACGTAATGTGCCTGAGTTAAACAGGGTCGGTGTAGACGCCATATAGTCAAAGCTAGACAATAAGTTATAGAACTCAATGGCACGTGCTTCTTTGTCTTGTTCTTGTACTGCTAAACCCATTGCCACGCGCATAAAGAACAATTGTGGTAGTTCAAAACGCACGCCGTTAGAGTGAATAAAATAACGGTCAAATAAAGTCTGTAAGCCTAAGTAGGTAAATTGATTCGAGCGTTCTGGTCGAATCGCTGCTGCCAATTTTGCCAAGTCAAAGTTCAGTAGCTCTGCTGAAAGCAATTCGAGCTCAATCCCTTTTTTCAAGAAGGTTTCTAGCGCATCACCCTCTGAGGTATCGGTTGCTAAACCTAAAAATTCTAAACCAGTGCCGACCAATTCATTACACAACAAACGTGCAGTCACGTAAGTATAGTTTGGTTCTTGTTCAATACGCGTTCGTGTTGCCATCATCATGGTGGTGGCAATGTCACTTTCTTTTACGCCGTTATATAAGTTTTTAACGGTTTCATCGACAATTGCTTGAACGTCAATACCCTCTAAACCTGCGCTCGCTGTTTCAATGCTGCTCGTGAGCGCACTTAAGTCCAGTGGTTGTAGTTGACCTTTGGCATTGGTAATTTGCAGGGTGGGATGGTGATTGGCACCCGATTGTTCACGTGCTGTGGCACGCTGATCGCGGTAAATCACGTAAGCACGGGCAACTTTTTGCTCGCCAGTACGCATTAGTGCCAATTCAACTTGATCTTGAATTTCTTCAATATGAATGGTACCGCCAGACGGTAGGCGACGGTTAAAGGTATTGAGTACCATTTCGGTCAGTTGTGTGATGCGGTCGTGAATACGACTTGAGTCAGCCCCCTGTTGACCCTCCACTGCTAAAAATGCTTTCCCAATTGCAACCGAAATTTTCTCGGCATTAAATGAGGCAATTTCGCCTGTGCGCTTAATCACCTGAATTTGTCCAGGAGTTGAAATGATGATGCTCATGTCAGCATAGCTCCATTATCATCTATATTTGTTATGTTCATAGACCGTTTGAACCGAGCAATAAGTATGCCACGATATTTGAGGGATAAACACAAGACTTAGTGGTTGAAATGTATTTTCAACACAAGATACGGTATTTTTTACAGCAGATCAATCCTTGACTTTTGGCTAAATTATTTTTCATCTTTTAACTGCTGTGTTCATAAGCACATAGCATAACAAAGCCTTTTTAAAACACGTATAGATAACTCTGTGGATAACTCTAAAAACAAATAGTTAATTCTTTTGACTGTTTGATGAAACAAATTGTTTAACTTTTTTTTAAAAATTATTGCGCATCGAGCTAAATTTTAAACAGCCGTAGCTGCATGAAAAATATATGAAATTCACAATTTATATACAAACACTACAAATTTGAGAGAGCGTGTATCAGTTTGGTGAATGAGGGCTTGTTTACAATGTAAACGTGTGTATATTGCAAAACATAAGCCCACGTATTTGTCAGTTTTTTACAAATACCAGTACTTGAAAAGTAAGGATAACCCCATGAGTCAAGAAGAAAAGTTACCGAAAATTTTGATTGTAGAAGATGATGAACGCTTAGCGCGCTTGACCCAAGAATATTTGATTCGCAACGGCTTAGAAGTTGGGGTTGAAACCGACGGTAATCGTGCAATTCGTCGGATTATTAGCGAACAGCCCGATATGGTGGTACTCGATGTCATGCTCCCAGGTGCAGATGGTTTAACCGTTTGTCGTGAAGTGCGTCCGCATTATCATCAACCAATTCTTATGCTTACCGCACGCACCGAAGACATGGATCAAGTACTTGGCTTAGAAATGGGCGCAGATGATTATGTGGCAAAACCTGTGCAGCCACGTGTTTTATTGGCACGTATTCGTGCTTTGTTACGCCGTACTGACAAAACTGTTGAAGATGAAGTGGCACAACGCATCGAATTTGATGATCTGGTGATAGATAACGGTGGTCGTTCAGTGACTTTAGATGGCGACTTGGTCGATTTCACCAGTGCCGAATATGACTTGCTGTGGTTATTGGCTTCAAATGCAGGGCGTATTTTATCGCGCGAAGATATTTTTGAACGCTTACGTGGTATTGAATATGACGGTCAAGACCGCTCGATAGATGTGCGTATTTCACGCATTCGTCCAAAAATTGGCGATGATCCGGAAAATCCAAAACGGATTAAAACCGTTCGCAGTAAGGGTTACCTGTTTGTGAAGGAAACCAATGGAATGTAATTCGACTTTGGCTTTGAATGGTCTTGGAGTCGTATTCACATGTTAAGCGATGCACTGAAAAAAAGCATATTTTTACGCATTTATGCCGGACTGATCGTATGGGTGGTCATGGTTGCGGTGTTCTGTTATTTATTGGTGCAAACCATTAATTATCAGCGTGCGCAGGAATATCGTGAGTCGCTGACCGATGGTCTGTCCTATGTGATTAGTGAGGGCGTGGCGCGGCAACCAGCAAAGCAACAAAAAATAGATTGGATTTCCGATGCTTCGGATTTGCTTGAGCTGCCAATCAATTATGTGACGGCAGTACAGGTCGAACTTTCTCGGGCAGAAAAAAAACGCATTGCTGAACAAAAGTCGGTGGTGCGGTACGATGCCAATAGCGGGATTGCCTACATCATTATTGGATTACAAGGCGATGCTTCGCATTACCTTTCCGTTACGGTGGATAAACTTGGCGAGAGGCAAATGAAAGCCTTGCCGATCTTTGTGCTCGACCACTTGATTTTTTATCCAGGTCAAGAGCGTGAATATTTAGAGAAAATTAGAAAGCACTTTTCTTATCCAATTGAAATTTTAGATATTAAAGACATCAGCCTAGATTCAGAGCAAATCGGTCGCTTGCGTCAAGACCAAAGTATTTTGTTGTATCGAGATAATGCCACTGTACGTGGCACCACCATTTCAATTGTTTCACCGATGCCGAATCATCCTGCGCAGGTGTTGGTATTGGGTCCAGTACCGATGTTTAACTGGATGCCGCTACAGCTTTCAGCAGGGATTACCTTATTCAGTTTATTTTTATTGAGTTTGGGGGTGTACGGTCTGATTTTGCCTTTAGAGCGCAAAGTGCGGCAGGTGCGTTATGCCTTAAATAAAATGAAATCGGGCGATTTGTCTTTGCGGGTGCCAATCGAAGGCAGTGACGAAATGGCCAACTTGTCGGCCAGTTATAACAATATGTCCGATCATATTCAGCGTTTGATTGAAGCGCAGCGTGAGTTAATGCGTGCGGTGTCGCATGAGCTTCGAACACCTGTGGCGCGGATTCGTTTTGGCATGGAAATGCTCGCAGAAGAAGATGACTATGATTATCGTATTCAGCAAGTGGATATGATTGATAAGGATATCGAGGCGCTCAACACCCTGATTGATGAAATTATGACCTATGCCAAGCTAGAGCAAGGTACGCCGTCTTTAGACTTTGAAGCCGTGTTGTTACAAGATGTATTGGAACAAGTGCTAATGGAAACCGAAGCACTGAAAACGCAAAAAAAAATCGAACTACTGGTAGCAGAAACAGGTTTAACTGTCGATGCTGAGCGGCGCTATTTACACCGTGTGGTGCAAAATTTAGTCGGCAATGCGGTGCGCTATTGTGAGCATAAGGTGTGTGTTAGTGGTGGGGTGCGTGCCGATGGTATGGCTTATGTGTGTGTGGAAGATGATGGTCCGGGTATTGCGGAGTCAGATCGGACACGTATTTTTGAAGCCTTTGCTCGTTTAGATGATAGCCGCACACGTGCATCGGGTGGTTATGGTTTAGGCTTGTCGATAGTCAGTCGTATTGCTTATTGGTTTGGCGGAACGGTGCAGGTCGATCAAAGTTTGTATTTGGGCGGAGCACGCTTTGTCATCACTTGGCCAGCCAAGCGTTATAAACAAGGCGAAAAAAATAAAGCCTAAATCTGCCAAAGCTATATCGCTTTGGCGGACTCAATATAACAACTAAACAAGTTGTAAGCGCATAAATTACAAAGGCATAAATGGATTGGCAGTTATTTGCTCATGCAGGGCAGGGTCGGGTTCAATCAAACTTTGTCCAGACTTTAAGCGTTGCAACGATTCAGGGTTGAAGTTGATCAGCAGCGCATTATTTTTCACATCTATTCTATAGCTTTGAATCAGGGTCTGATCGCCATTTAAGGTTTCTACTTTGTAGTGATCGACAATATTCAAAATGCTTTCTAGGTTGGTGGTGATGGCGGCAAAATCTTCTTTGAATAATTCGTAGATATCTCGGAGGTCAAAAATAACATTTTCAGATGCTGGGTGTTTTTGAATATAAGCTTCGATATGACGCATCAGTAATTGCGAGAAAAAGAAATAATTCGAAGCATGGGCGTATTCGAGTCGCATATTGTGCTCCTTGTTTTTGCTGTTTTAATAGAAGACTTAACAGTATTAGAATATACCAAGTTGTAATAAGTATGTGGCGAAATTGCAAAATATCATGTCAATCGCGTAACCAAGTCATTAGCGCCAACGCTTAATAATTATTGGTGGCAGGTTTTGCTATAGGCAGTGCGATCTGTGCGGTATTGATTAATAAGTGTTCATTTTTCTGTTGTAAACATGCGACTTTTTAGTACAAGATCGGAAAATATGCTGTACTTTTGTGCAGTGGTGAGATTTTTTTGCGCAATTGTGAAAAGAAAAAAGTGATTAAATGGTGATATTTGATTTGATAATTCGATTTTTAGGGGTGTATTGAGTGCGATCTGGGTGCTGTCAATAATTTTCTGAGAAAAATCATCCAAAAGACACAGCAGCACTAACTAGCATGAGAAATTAGAAATCAGGTACAATTGGCGGAATTAATTTTATGTTTGGTGTATTTGAAGGCCAATACATTCTTTCTTTGTTAAAAATAGGCCTGCCAGGAGTTATCCCCGCATGAGTGCCATTACTCCATACGAATGGGCAATTATTGCCTTCGTGATCGGTGTTACATTTCTTTGCGCTTTTATGCTTACTGTTCCTTTACTCCTTGGGGGGAAGGCATGGGGGCGTGCGAAACAAGAGCAGTTTGAGTCAGGCGTAGTTAGTGCCGGCGGAGCTCGTATTCGTTTGTCTGCCAAATTCTATTTAGTTGCTATTTTCTTTGTGGTGTTTGATTTAGAAGCGCTTTACCTATATGCATGGGCGACCTCGGTGCGTGAAACAGGTTGGTTCGGTTTTACCACGGTGGTGATTTTTGTGGTCGATTTACTGATTGCTTTGATTTATGCCGTGGCGGTAGGTGCGCTAAACTGGGCGCCATCAGACCGCTTAAAAGCCAAAGCTGCAAAAGTAAAAATCGGCTCGCCAAATATGAATATTGCCGACATCACCCGCTTCAACAACATTGAAGAATTGGTTGTCGATCCGACTGGGCATATTCCTGCGCAGTCTTCTGGTCGTATTAAATCTAAAACTGCCACGCCATCATCACTTAAACAGGAGTAAGTCGGGATGAAATATACTTTAACCCGTGCGAATCCAGAGGCCGATCAATATCCATTGCAAGATCGTCAAATTGTGACCGATCCAATGGAAGATGAAGTCAATAAAAACATCTTTATGACCCGTTTAGAAGATGTTGCACATACAGCGGTGAACTGGGGGCGTAAAAACTCGATATGGCCATTTAACTTTGGTACTTCATGCTGCTATGTAGAATATGCAACCACTTTAACTGGTGTGCATGATTTATCACGTTTTGGCGCAGAGGTGATTCGTGCTTCACCACGTCAAGCCGATTTGATGATTGTGGCGGGAACCTGCTTTGTGAAAATGGCACCAGTCATTCAGCGTTTGTACGAGCAAATGTTAGAGCCTAAATGGGTCATTTCGATGGGTGCTTGTGCAAACTCTGGTGGTATGTACGACATCTATTCAGTGGTGCAAGGGGTAGATAAAATTATTCCAGTGGATGTCTATGTTCCGGGTTGTCCACCACGGCCAGAAGCGCTGATTCAAGCCTTGATGCTATTACAAGACCAAATTCAGCTTGAACGCCGTCCACTTTCAGCGGTGATTGGTGAAGATTTGCAGCCAATTTATAAACCCAAGATGATGCCAGAGCGTGACCGCAAAAATGCTGAACGTATTGCGGTGAAGAACTTGCGTTCAATGGATGAAATTAAATAATTTTTAACGATGAATTTGACCTGCTGCATGAGTAGGGTCATCGGAAAAGATTGCCAAAATTCGTATTAAATAGGAAGCCAAGCCAATGGCTGAAACTGAAATCGCTAAGCCAGAATCAACGCCCGTTGATTCACGCCCAGCATTTGCAATTGTAGAAGCACTCAAAACCCAATTTGGTGATAACTTTTACGTGCAGGCGACTTTTGAAGAGTTCCCAACGGTCTGGGTAGAGCGTGCGCGCGTGCAAGAAGTCCTGATGTTCTTGCGTAAAATAGAACGTCCTTATGTCATGTTGTTTGACTTGTCTGCGGTGGATGAGCGTTTACGTGTTCATCGTGATGGGTTGCCAGCCTCTGACTTTACTGTGTTCTATCATTTGCTGTCGTTAGAGCGAAATAGTGATATTCGTATTAAAGTTGCATTGAATGAAAATGATTTAAGCATTCCAACCGCAACCAACATTTGGCCAAATGCCAACTGGTACGAACGAGAAGCTTACGATATGTTCGGTATTGATTTCGCTGGGCATCCAATGCTCCGTCGTATCTTGTTACCAACCTATTGGGAAGGTCATCCATTGCGTAAAGAATATTCAGCGCGTGCGACAGAATATACGCCGTATATGCAAGACCAAGCCAAGCAAGATTTTGAACAAGAGCATTTGCGTTTTGTACCTGAAGATTGGGGTCTAAAACGCGGTAATGCCGATGAAGACTTCATGTTCTTGAACTTGGGTCCGAACCATCCCTCTGCGCATGGTGCATTCCGTGTGGTATTGCAGTTAGATGGCGAAGAAGTCAAAGATTGTGTGCCTGATATTGGTTATCACCACCGTGGTGTGGAAAAGATGGCTGAACGTCAAACTTGGCATTCATTTATTCCTTATACCGATCGTGTTGATTACTTAGGCGGTTGTGCGCAAAACATGCCCTATGTGATGGC
>SSHD01000091.1 GCA_008017255.1 Acinetobacter sp. | reverse complement strand
GTCTATGACATGACCAGCACGATGGAGAGCGACGACATGGCAGGCAAAACATTGTATGACAAATTATGGGATGACCATTTAGTTAAACAGCGTGATGATGGCTCTAGCTTAATTTATATCGACCGTCATTTATTACATGAAGTGACCAGCCCGCAAGCCTTTGAGGGTTTGCAATTGGCAAATCGCCAACCGTGGCGCTTAAGTGCCAACGTGGCAACGCCTGACCATAACGTACCCACTTCACAAAAAGAACGTGCGCAAGGTATTGCAGGCATTGAAGACGATACCTCACGGATTCAAGTGCAAACATTAGATGACAACTGCAAAACCTTTAATATCACCGAGTTTGGTATTAATGACATTCGTCAGGGCATTGCGCATGTGGTTGGGCCAGAGCAAGGTTTAACCTTACCAGGTATGACGGTAGTGTGTGGCGATTCGCATACTGCAACACATGGTGCTTTCGGTTGCTTGGCGCATGGTATTGGTACTTCCGAAGTTGAGCATGTATTGGCGACCCAATGTTTAGTACAGAAAAAATCTAAAAACATGTTAGTGCGCGTCGATGGTGTATTGGGCACTGGCGTGACCTCGAAAGATGTGGTGTTGGCGATTATCGGTAAAATCGGTACCGCAGGCGGCACAGGCTATGCGATTGAATTTGGCGGACAAGTGTTCCGTGATATGTCGATGGAAGGTCGTATGACCGTGTGTAACATGGCGATTGAAGCCGGTGCACGAGTGGGTATGGTCGCGGTAGATGACAAAACCATTGCCTACGTGAAAGACCGTAACTACGCACCGAAAGCGGAGCAGTGGGATCAAGCGGTTGAATATTGGAACACTTTGCATTCCGATGCAGATGCGATATTTGATGCCGTAGTGGTGTTAAATGGCGCAGAGATTGAACCGCAAGTGTCTTGGGGTACCTCACCAGAAATGGTCATTCCAGTTTCGCAAGCCGTGCCAACTTTAGAACAAGCCAAAGATGATGTGCAACGCAATGACTGGACACGTGCTTATCAATACATGGGTTTAACTGCGGGTCAGGCGTTGGCAGACATTCAGCTTGATCGAGTGTTTATTGGTTCATGTACCAACTCACGAATTGAAGATATTCGTGCCGCAGCCGATATCGTGAAAGGTCGCAAAGTAGCGTCTACAATCAAACAAGCAATGGTCGTACCGGGTTCAGGTTTGGTGAAACAACAAGCGGAACAAGAAGGTTTAGATCAAATTTTCTTAGACGCAGGTTTTGAATGGCGCGAACCTGGTTGTTCGATGTGCTTAGCAATGAACGCTGATAAATTACAACCAGGTGAACATTGTGCATCTACTTCGAATCGTAATTTTGAAGGTCGTCAGGGTAACGGTGGTCGTACACATTTGGTGAGCCCTGCAATGGCAGCGGCAGCGGCGATTGCGGGTCATTTTGTTGATGTTCGGAATTTTTAAAATCCCCCTCAGTCCCCCTTTGTAAAAGGGGGAAGTTCCCCTCTTTATTAAAGAGGGGTTAGGGGAGATTTAAAGCTATTAGATTTTCTAGGAAACAATCATGGAAAAATATACCGTAGAACAAGGTATTACTGCACCTTTAGACCGTGCCAATGTCGATACCGATTTGATTATTCCAAAGCAGTTTTTGAAATCAATCAAACGCACAGGTTTTGGTGCCAACTTATTTGATGAATTGCGCTATTTAGATGAGGGTTATTTAGGGCAAGACATCAGCAAACGTCCGATCAACCTAGACTTTGTGTTGAATCAGCCACGTTACCAAGGTTCAACTATTTTATTGGCACGTACCAACTTCGGTTGTGGTTCGAGCCGTGAACATGCGCCGTGGGCACTAAATGAATACGGTTTCCGTACCGTGATTGCGCCAAGTTTTGCCGATATTTTCTTTAATAACTGCTTTAAAAATGGCATGTTACCCGTGATTTTGTCGGAACAGATTGTCGATCAACTCTTTAAGGAATGTGAAGCCAGCGAAGGTTATCAATTAACCGTTGATTTGGAAGCGCAACAAGTGCGTACCCCAAGCGGTGAAGCATTTGGCTTTGAAATTGATCCATTCCGCAAACATTGTTTAATCAACGGTTTAGATGATATTGGCTTAACTTTACAAGTGGCGGATGATATCCGTGCTTTTGAGGCGCAAGCCAAACAGAGCCGTCCTTGGGTGTTCCAAGAAATTAAAGCTTAAGTTGAGGTAATTGCAAGTGATACGGGTCTGCACAGCTGTTACACATTGTCATGGCGCAGACATGCAACTCTTGCTAACATGCAAGTCGAATCTATTGGCTTGCATGGTTATGCAGACTGGGCTTAAACAATGAATAGAACACTCACAGCGCGTATTTTGTTGTGTCTAGGTGTGGTTGCTGGCTTCACTGCCTGTCAAAACACGCCCAATGTAGTCGATCAAGTTCGTATCGCACCCAATAGCTTGGTGTATAAAGCGGACAATGCAACCTTATATTGTGGCGGTGTTGCACATTGTGAATTTGAACGCATTGGTGATATTGCAGTGATTGATGCAGTCAGCCATCGCTTGAGCCAACAGGCACAGGGTATTGCTAGGCTACATGGTTCATTTTTACGCCTTAAACAACAAATTTCTTTGAGTGTGCCAGCGAAGCAATATGAAGTCGTAATTCGCTTTTATCCGATTTCTCCTGATCGGGCGGAAACTTTTCATTTGATTCATGCCTTCAAACCGAAGACTAAATACAGCTTTAAAATGTATCGTGACCGTAGCCATGCTGCAGGCAGTTTACTCAATGTATCAGTGCCAGAGCCGCTATGTGTGGTCTTGTTGGAACAAAAAAAACCGATTCGCCGTTTTTGCCGACCGTATGATGTCAGTACGGGTTTAGGCGAATTTTTGGAACAAAAGATTTAATCGCTTGTAGTGTTAAAACTGCATCAATGAAACTGGAACAGATGAATGTCTAAACATATTTTAATTTTAGCGGGCGATGGTATTGGCCCTGAAATCATGGCTGCTGCTGAAAAAGTATTAAACAAAGTGAATGATAAATTTAATCTTGCTTTGACTTGGGAGCAGGGGCTACTCGGTGGTTCAGCCATTGATGCGCATGGCGAACCGTACCCAGCAGTGACCAGCGCGCAAGCGCAAAAAGCCGATGCGATTTTACTCGGTGCAGTGGGCGGTCCAAAGTGGGACAATATCGAGCGTTCGATTCGCCCTGAACGTGGTTTACTCAAAATTCGTAGTGAATTGAATTTATTCGCCAACTTACGCCCTGCTATTTTGTATCCACAACTGGCAGATGCTTCAAGTTTGAAGCCTGAAATTGTGGCAGGTTTAGATATTCTCATTGTACGTGAGCTGACTGGCGGGATTTATTTTGGTCAACCACGTGGTATTCGTGAACTCGAAAATGGTGAGAAACAAGGCTATAACACCGATGTGTATAGCGAATCTGAAATTAAACGCATTGCCAAAGTTGCATTTGACATGGCGAGTTTGCGTGGTGGTAAAGTCTGTTCGGTCGATAAAGCCAACGTACTGGAAGTGACTGAACTCTGGAAACAAACCGTGACCGATTTACAGCAGGCACAGTATCCAAATATTCAACTGTCACACATGTATGTCGATAACGCTGCCATGCAGTTAGTCCGTGCGCCAAAACAGTTTGATGTGATGGTGACAGGTAACCTATTCGGCGATATTTTGTCGGATGAAGCCGCCATGCTGACCGGTTCTATTGGTATGTTGCCGTCTGCATCGTTAGATGAAAATGGCAAGGGTATGTATGAGCCGTGTCATGGCTCTGCACCAGATATTGCAGGGCAAAATATTGCCAATCCATTGGCGACCATTCTTTCGGTGGCGATGATGTTGCGTTATACCTTCCGTGAAGAAACCGCAGCCAAAGCGATTGAAGATGCTGTGGGTCAAGTGCTCGATCAAGGTTTGCGTACTGGCGATATCATGTCGCAAGGCATGACTAAAGTCGGTACCGATGCCATGGGTGATGCAGTGGTTGCAGCGCTGAACTAAGTCGCAGCAGATTGCAAAAACGCAGCTTAGGCTGCGTTTTTTATGGGTCGTCAAAACTTAGCAGGCTTTGCCTTCGTAGCGAATCGAACGTGCGATTTGTTGCTGATCTAATTCAAAAATAATATGGCAGTTGAAGTGAATATCATAGGCTTGACTGGTATTGACCGCCGTTTGAATTGGGATGCTTTGTGCGGGCATGTGTGCAGACTGTGCAATTGGAATTGGAATCCGTATCGGGCGAATGACCGTGTAAATCAGCTGATTCTTGTTTTGCTGTGGCTGTGCTAGAGTTTGAAAACCCAGAGGCTTGAGGTTGAGATGTTGCTGAATACTGCTGCTTGATTGTCCGATAAAGCGCTGTAGATAATCGGGTAAATTCTGCATGGTTGAATGAGATGTGTTACAGCCTTGCAAGGCTAAAACTGCGCAACAGAGCCAATATTTATCATTTAGCATACGACTTATCCTTTACGACCCGTTCTATTTGATTGAATGCTAAAATAGCGTTGCTGTCGAGCCTATTTCTGTAGATGATGTGGTTGTAGGCTTTGTACTGACTACGAGTGCTGTTGTGTAGGGTTTATGTAAGATATACTGTAATTCGATCAATTTATAAACAGTATGGTTTTTATGGCAATATTTTATTGAAGCTAAATATGCTTAGATAGCGCCCATAATTACAAAGAGTTTAAATTGCATGTATAAAATAATTCTTGCCTTGTTTTGTAGCCTTATCGCCAGCTTAAGTTTTGCCGATAATTGCGATAACACCCGCAATACCTATGATGATATTTACTGTACCAATAAAATTTATGCCAGTGCCGATGCCGATTTAAATAAAAACTATCAGCAGTTACGCAGTAAAATGAATATGACTCAGCAAAAGATTTTAAAAAAATCGCAATTGGCGTGGATTCGGCATCGAGATGTGACCTGTAGTGACGAACAGCAAAACAGTGTCGATGTAGAATGTAGACTAAGCAGCACCCAACAGCGCAACCATTGGTTGTTAGAACGCTTACGCGAGTGCAACACGGTTGGTTGTAAAACTACTCGCTTAAGCCAATAACTTATCTCACAGCGAAAAAAAAGCCACATCATGTGGCTTTTTTGCATTCACGACTCTTAGCGTGCGCGATAGGTGATACGACCCTTGGTTAAATCATACGGTGTCATTTCAACTTTAACGCTATCACCAGTCAAAATACGAATATAGTGTTTACGCATTTTACCAGAAATGTGAGCAATGACCTCGTGACCGTTTTCTAAACGTACACGGAACATGGTATTAGGAAGCGTTTCGGTGACAACGCCTTCGAACTCAATGAGTTCCTCTTTATTGGCCATAGCCTACCTGATGATCGAATTGGAAAGGCGCAAATTATAGTCAATTTATTGGCAACTTACAAGATGAAGTCGGTGGCTGGCTGCGCACTCATTCGTGATTTAAATTGTCAGACAATCTTGATTATTTTTTAACAAAACTAGCAGAATATTGTTGTCAGTTTGGTCAATCAAAGTTAATCTAAAATTATTGTTTAAATAAAGTATCAACAGGGAAGGGTGCTGTGTGGGTCAGTTAACAGATGCATCAGTTGTATTGCGCTTTGGTTATCAGGCAATTCGTAAGGCAGGATTGCCAAGCGAAGAAATCTTAACTAAGGCCGGCGTGGCGCTTAATCAGGTCGATGCCAATGCGCGAACGCCATTAAGTGCGCAACATGCGTTTTGGGTTGCTGCACAAGAAGTCAGCAATGACACAGATATTGGTCTGCATTTGGGTGAGCATTTGCCGTTGTATCGTGGTCAAGTAATTGAGCATTTATTTATTAGCAGCGGGACTTTTGGCGAAGGTTTAAAGCGTGCCTTGGCGTATCAACGCTTAATTAGTGATGCTTTAGATGCTAAGCTGATGATTGAAGATGGCCGTTGTTATTTAAGCAATGGCGAGCAATTTTGGTCAGATCAATTGGTGAATCGACATTTTTCTGAATGCGCTATGTCCGGTATTTTGCGTTTCTTTAAATTTATTACCGAAGGTCAATTTCAACCCATTTATATCGATTTTAATTTTAATGAAGGCGCAGACGAAGATGAATATTTCAGAGTCTATGGTTGCCCAGTCAGCTTAAGTCAAAAAGAAACCCGATTGTATTTCGACCAAGCGGTTTTAGATTATCCTTTGTGGCAGGCCGAACCTGAATTGCTGCAACTGCATGAACAATTGGCAATTGAAAAACTACAAGAACTTGCGCGTTATGATTTGGTTGGTGAGGTGCGTCGTGCCATTGGTTCGACTTTAGAAAGCGGTGAAACCACACTGGAAACCGTTGCGTCACAGCTCAACATTACCCCACGTCGTTTAAGAACGCAGCTTTCTGAGGCCAATACCAGTTTTCAGCAAATTCTTTCTGATTATCGGAGTCGTTTGGCGAAAAAACTGTTAGCCAATACCAATGAGAGCGTTGAGCGGATTGTGTATTTAACTGGTTTTTCTGAGCCGAGTACGTTTTATCGGGCATTTAAGCGTTGGACCAATCAAACCCCAGTGGAATATCGTAAACGCAAACAGCGTTAGTTTTAATTCCCGCTAACCCTGAGATGCGACTAAAGCATCGCAAGATTCAAGAGCAGAATTCCCCCTCCTTGTTCAAAGGAGGGGTTAGGCGAGGATTCAAAAATAAATTATTCAGGTAAATTCAGCCACTGCGGGCCGAGCGGTATTTTAGGCAGCTCAAACTGCGCTGGATAATCGGCATGAATAAAATACAAGCCATCGGGTGGGGCGGTAATGCCCGCTGCTTTACGGTCTTCGGCGGCAAAAATCGTATCAATATGCTCAATTTCATACAGTCCCTGCCCAATTTCCAGTAAACAACCGACAATATTACGCACCATGTGATGTAAAAAACCATCGGCTTGAATATCTAAAACCAAATAGCGACCATGTTCAAATAAACGGCAATGCTTTACATGGCGTATTGGCTGTTTGGACTGACAGGACGCAGCACGAAAAGACTCAAAATTGTGCGTACCCGTAAATTTCGCCGCTGCCGCAATCATTTTTTTGCTATCTAAAGGCTCATAAATATGCGTGACCTGTTTGTGCAATAGTGCAGGGCGGAATGGCGCATTGTAGATGACATAACGATAACGCCGTGCAGTGGCTTTAAAGCGGGCATGGAAATTTTCATCCATCGGTTTAATCCATTGCAGCGCAATATCTTTGGGCAGTTGGCTATTTGCCCCCATCATCCAGCCATATTCAGGGCGAATGGCGTTGGTGTCGAAATGTGCCACCATGTTGGTGGCATGCACGCCGGCATCGGTACGGCCTGCACCATGCACAATAATGGGTTCATTGGCAATTTTGCTTAGTACTTGTTCAAGGGTTTCTTGCACGCTCACAACGCCCGCCTGTTGCGTTTGCCAGCCACGATATTGCGTACCGCAAAATTCAATACCGATTGCATAACGTTGCATGTGCTTACCTCGAGGTTAATGTTGAGCCCACTGTTCAAAGCGTTGTGTGTGGGTCGGGTATTTTAAATACATTTGCAAGGCTTTGGCATATAAATCGGCATGACTATGAGCATCATTCATCAGTACTTTGGCAGTTTGCATCCAAGTGCTGACTGCATAATGCTGTGCTAGTGTACCAAAAGGCACTTGGCTGCTGATAATGCAAATGCAGCGTTGCAGGTAGAGTGAATCGAATAGCGCTAAAATGTCATTATTGATGGCGATATTACCACTGCCAAAGGCTTGCAAGACTAGAAACTGTGGCGGATTCGACAACATATTTTCTAGCTGAGTAAGCAGTTGCGCGGGCATAATTGGTTGTAGCATCAGGCTGAGCAAGTTGAAATGTTCCGCCTGTGCAATATGCTGTTGTTGGACTTGAATAGCCTGCGTTGCAGATGCAAAGGGCTGATCTGCTGCAATACCTGCGAATGCATCTAGGGCGGAGGTGTGTATTTTTAAGCTGCTTTGGGCATGGAAAATCTGCTGTTGAAATGCCAAATACACACCAGCGGGTTGTTGCTCAATTTGTTGCAATGCGAAATGCAGATTACTCAATGCATCGCTAAATTCTCTAGTATCACAGCCTGTGACGTTCAAGAGTGGATATTGGCTTCCTGTGAGCACCACATGGCAACTGTGCCCCAAGAAACGTGCCAGAGTTGCTGCTGCGTAGCTTAAAGTATCGGTGCCGTGAATAATTACAAAATGTTGAAAACCCTGTCGCTGCAACTGTTGAATTTGCTGAATCAGTACTAACCAATCGGCTGCAGTACAGGCGCTACTATCTTTAATCTGCGCTGCGGCAAAACATTGCACAGTAATATCTGCCACAATATGCTGAGCGAGCAAGGGGAGAAAATCGTGCTCAGACATCGGTGCTAAGGGTTCGCCCACACAACCAAATGTGCCACCCATATAGATTAAAGCAATTTTTTTCATCATAAAAAAAGCAGTCTTAAAGACTGCTTATACTAAACTGAGCCACTTTAAGAAGCTATTTTATTCAGTAACATTTCTGCACGCTGTTGTTGTTCGGCATTTAAACCCGCACGGTCATTTTGTAATAACACTCGCGCAGAGTCGTAAGCCCCTAGTTCGATATACTGTGCAGCTAAATCTAAATCTAACTCGGTTTCATCGAGCTGTTGTAAGTCAGGGAATGACTTCGTTAATGGGTCATCGGTTGAGGTGGTTGCCGTGACAACGGGTACTTCCTGCACTGCTGCGATTTCTGGCACTTCTTCAACAGCCGCTACTTCGGCTACTTCCACTGGTGCCGTGGTTTCTTCAAACACAATGGCGGGTTGTTCGGTGGTGTTTTCAGCAGCTTCAGTCGCAATTTCGGCTGGCTCGGCACTTTCTACTTGTGGCGCATCAAAAGTGAAATCTAGGCTTGGTAAGGTTTCAGCTGCTTTTGTTTCGACTTCTTGTGGCTGCGTATCTAGATTTGCAAGATCGAGGTCTAATTCAGTTTTTTCCGCAACAACGGGTTTTTCTTCGTCAGTCGGTGTGTTTTGATCAGAATCTAATTTAAATGAAAAATCTAAAGTTGGTTGTGACTTAGTGTTCGCTACATCTGTTGGTGGGTTTGGTTCTACGGTTTCTTTTTGCTTGAAAGTAAAATTGAAGTCTAAAGGTTGGAATTCCGCTTTAGTTTCGGTAGGTTTTGCTTCTTCTTTTTCTTCGGTAGGGCGGTCTGCTTCGGTGGTTGTGGTTGATTCTGATTGTAAATCATCGAAAGATTGGGTTGATGTCGTTTGGACTAAGGCATCAAATGCTGCACTATTGTCTGGTGCAGCTGATGTTTGTTGTGCACTTTTAGCGTTTGAGTGATACTCAATGGCATCTGGTTGCTTATTGCTCTCATATTCTTTGCGTTTTAATTCCGCAGTTTCGGCAATATCTTCTAACTTTAATGCGTGAATATGTTTGATCAGTTGATCAATTGCAATGTCATCTTTTTGAGCAATATGCAGGTCAAGTAAATACAAATAAAGTTCGTGTTGCGAATTGTCTTGTTTTAATAATTGATTAATTTGTACTTCAGCGGGTTGAAATGAACCTTTTTGAATTAGTTGTTCAATTTTTTGACGTGCGTCGTCCGAAATGGGGGTGGTTTGCTGTGGTTCGGGTGTTATTTGTTCTTTTGCTAAAGACGTACGCGAGGTTTTTTTTGCCGCTGTGGCCTTTGCAGTTGTTTTGGCTGTTCTTTTTTTCGGCGCAGCATTGGCCTGATTATCCTGCTTTTTTTTCAGGATAATTGCAACAACTAAGACAATGACCAGCAGTACGATAATAATTGTTGACATGATCTTTTCCCCTTAAAGATAGCGTCGATTTTTCTGTAAATTGTTGAGAATCTTCTCGCAACTTAATGTGTTGATTTTTTGGTTTCTTGTCGTGCTCTTAACTGTTCTTGCAACTCGGCAAGTCGTGCATTGAGCAGTTGAATACGCTGTTCTTTCTGGCGTAAAGCCAATTCTAACTGTGTAACATTTTTTTGTAATGTAACGGTTTTCTCTCGTGCTGAGTTCACTTTTAAAGAAACATCTGCGCTGAGTTTGGGTTGCATAGTGTCTTTTTTCGCGCTGCCAGTGCTGGCATCTTGATTGCTTTCGGCAACCAGTGACATTTCGGCTTGCTCTAAGCGATATTTGGTTTGGCCCGCTGGCGTGCGTGTTTGTTGTGCTGCAAGTTGATTTGATTTTTTATTTGGTTGTGCTGGTACGGTATTGAGATCGAAATTCAAACGTGCGCCTTGGCGTAATCGATTGGCATTGCCATCAACAAAGGCATGTTCATTTTGTGCCTTAATTTGCTTCATCACCTGTGCCACAGGCTGCTGAGTTTGGTTGGCAATTTGTTGCGAAATACTCCACAGAGATTCTTGACGTTGCACTATGTGTTTTTGACCATTGTTATTTTGAGTGGTCTTGGTTTTTTTCTTTACGCTTTGTGTGGTGGTTTTGGTTTGCTGTGGGGTGGTTGTGCTCTGTGCAGTTTGGGTTGTTGCTTGTGGTTTTGCAACCGAGCCTTCAAATTGTCTAAATGCATTGAGCGTAGCTTCAAAGTTGTTGACTGCAGTCTGAGCAATTGGGGTGGCAAGCGCAGTGATAGCTGGTGTGGTACCCGTTGGTGTGCTGCTCGTTGCATCTGCATCTGCAGCTGCATTGGCCATCGTTGGTGGCAGCTCAAACGGAGCATTTAACAATTTTTCTTGTTTTATCGGTTGTGTTGAGTTGGTTGCCGCATTAAAACGAGTGCTTTCAGGCAAGTTTAACGCAATATCTTTTTCACTGACGATAAATTTTGGCGTCAATGTCTTTTCTGAAATGGATTTGGCAACTTCAGCCTTTGCACTCGAGCGGACTGGCTGTTGAATATGTTTTAAATGTGATGCACTGCCTTCCTGAATTTTTAAAATAATATTCAGCTCAGCTTCAATCATCGGGCGAGAAGAGGTAATCACAATCGTACCTTCACCTTGACTGTTACGACGCGTGAAAAAGTTTAAATTGGCAGGTGGTCGGTGACTGGTACCGAGCATCATCACATCTTCAGGCGTCGCCAAACCGACTTCAATTTTAGAATTTGGATTGGTGTGATGAAAGTTCATTTCCGCATAGAGTAATTCACCCGGTGCAGATTGAATTTGCAACGGATCGAGCGTAATCGCATAAAGATGTGGCGTGGTGATTATAGTTAAAATAGCGATCTTTAATTTGTTATAAACAGTCATCTCGATCCATGAAAAAGTGATGTTATAGTCAGGTATAAAGTATACCTTACCGCAATGTAAATGGATTGTAAAATCTTCATGTTTCACGCCAATAAAAAACCGATCAAATGTGATCGGTTTTTTATATTTATTAAATTTTGCTTAAGCCTTCTGATATTCAACCAAGATGCGCAGCATACGGCGTAACGGTTCAGCTGCGCCCCAGAGCAATTGATCGCCCACGGTAAATGCACCGAGGTAATCATTACCCATGTTCAGCTTGCGTAAACGACCAACAGGCACAGTTAGAGTACCAGTGACTGCAACGGGTGTTAGATCTGTCATGGATGCTTCACGGGTGTTTGGTATCACTTTTGCCCATTGGCTTGAATTGCGAATGATGTCTTCGATTTCATTCAATGGAACATCTTGTTTCAATTTTAGTGTGATGGCTTGCGAGTGACAACGCATGGCACCAATACGTACACAATGACCGTCAATCGGCACAATTTGGCTATTACCTAAAATTTTGTTGGTTTCGACCTGACCTTTCCATTCTTCTTTCGACTGACCGCTATCGAGTTGCTTGTCGATATAAGGAATCAGTGAACCTGCCAATGGCACGCCAAAGTTTGCAGAAGGGAAGCCTTCGCCACGTTGTAATTCCGCAATTTTAGAGTCAATGTCTAAAATTGGCGAACGTGGATTGTCAAGCAACTCTTTGGTGTTGTTGTACAAGTAACCCATACCAGTGATGAGTTCGCGCATGTTTTGCGCACCCGCACCAGAAGCGGCTTGGTAAGTCATTGAGGTTGCCCATTCCACTAAATTGTTTTGGAATAAACCACCTAAGCCCATGAGCATGAGTGATACGGTACAGTTACCACCAACAAAGGTTTTGGTGCCCTTGACTAAACCCTCTTTAATTACATTCATGTTGACTGGGTCGAGTACAATAATTGCATCGTCTGCCATACGCAGGGTAGATGCCGCATCAATCCAGTAGCCATTCCAGTTTTCCGCTTTGAGTTTTGGGAAAACTTCAGAGGTATAGTCACCCCCTTGGCAGGTAATAATGACATCCATTTGCTTCAGGCTATTAATGTCTGATGCATCCATAAGTGCTGGGGCAGTCTTACCACCAAACGCAGGCGCTTCACCACCTGCATTACTGGTCGAAAAATAGAATGGCTCAATATGAGCAAAATCATTTTCTTCAACCATACGTTGCATAAGGACAGAACCCACCATCCCGCGCCAACCAACCAGACCTACTTTCATGTCATTTTGCCTTGGTGTGTTAAAAAATTAGACCTATAAGTTTAACAAATGCGTCCACAACTGCAAGCTTTACCGAATTAAAACAATCGCTTTATTGAGTGAATTAAATTGTTTGTATTAGATAGATAGTTGATATGTTGCTCATATTTTCCATCAAAAAATCTACATCATTGATACGAGTAAAATAAATATGATTTGGATAGAAATAGGCGCAGGACTTGTTATCTGGTTGAGCGTATGGGCATTGATTCCGCGTGATGAATGGTGGTTCCGAGGCGCAGATTTTCCGCGGTTACAAATTTTGGCCATTGGTTTACTGAGTTTAGCGGGATTATTGTTTAGTTCAACAGAATGGACGTTGACAAGAGAGTTATTGTTACTGGCTCTGATTGCCGCCATTACTTACCAATTCAAAATGGTTTTGCCTTATACCCCGCTGTGGAAAAAGCAAGTGCTTAAAGTGAGTCAGCATCAATTGAACCCTAAGCAACAAATTTCGCTTTTGGTTGTCAATGTCTTGACTCCGAACCAAAAATATCAAAAACTGATTGATCATATTCAGCAATTACAGCCCGATGTAGTGTTGACTTTGGAAACAGACCAAATATGGCAACAGGCACTCAGTGGGATTGAGCCAGATTATCCGTATCGGGTTGCTGTTCCACTTGATAATTTATACGGCATGCATTTGTATAGTCGTTTACCCCTTATAGAATCAGAAGTTAAGTTTATTCTCAGTGACGAGATTCCTTCAATTCATGCCACCTTAAAGCTCCGTTCGGGCGTGCAGGTGCAACTTTACTGTTTACATCCGAAACCACCTAGCCCAACAGAAGCAAAAGATTCCACGCTAAGGGATGCAGAGCTTTTGATTGTGGGAGATCGTATTAAAGATTTGGATGAAAGCTGTATCGTGATGGGGGATTTAAATGATGTGGCTTGGTCACGCACTACCCGGTTGTTCCAACGAATGAGTGGTTTATTAGATCCGCGTGTTGGACGATTTTTTATTAACACCTTTCATGCGAACTACCCTCTGTTGCGGTGGTCTTTAGATCATATTTTTCACAGTACCGATTTTGCCTTGGTAGAGATGAAACGTTTATCGCATATTGGATCTGATCATTTTCCTGTCTATGTCGTACTGCAAACGGGACGGATTTTTGAGGAAAAACAGCAATCATTAGAAGAAACGCCGTCAGATGCGGCAGAGGCTGAAGAAGCAATTCAGGAGGGGATCGAAAAGGCTGAACAGGAGGAAAAAACGGTGGTTGATGAACTGGCACAACCTTATAAGTAAGCGTTTGAAATTGATAAAAATGTAAGCAATATCATACACATATTTAGGTTGTAGTGAATGGTCAATCTGTGCTTAAAGATTTATTCTAAATAGAACAGCACAAGGATGCAGGAATGGATGTTCCGTTTAAGGATAGCGACGCTGAGAAGGATTTACAAAAATAAAAAAGCCGAACGCACAACCTTACTTGCCCGAGTTTTGCAGGATGCAGAACTCGGGTTTTAGTTTTAATAGATTTTATCAACGCCTTCGGCACGGGTTTTAAAGCGACGGTGAAACCACATCCACTGCGTTGGAGCAATGCGCAGTTGGGCTTCAATAATTTTATTTACGCGAATCGCATCATCCGCTTCATCTTCACTTGGCATATTCTCGACTATAGGTTCGATTAGCACTTTATATTGCGGGTTACGAATATCGCCATAACGATAAAAATACAGCGGAATGGCGACACATTGCGACATTTTAATGAGTCGCCGATGTGCAGTGACTGTCGCCGCAGGCACACCAAAAAAGGGTGCCATTAGTCCTTGTTTTAAACCAAAGTCTTGATCTGGGCTATACCAAATAGCGCTGCCTTGTTTTAAGCGACGGATCAGTCCTCGCATATTGTCATGGTCAATTTGGTGTTGATAAATCGTGGCACGACAGCGATAAATCAGCATGTCTAACATCGGATTATTCTGTGGGCGATACACCACATCGGTGGCAAAATATTGCGCACAGATATAACCGCCAGCATCGAGCAGGGTGCTATGCGTACCTAGAAATAGTACGCCTTTGCCTTGTGCTTGTGCCTGTTGCAAATGTTCTAAACCTTCAATACTGTGTCGCCCCTTAAACCACGCAGGGCAATACCATGCATTTAAGGTTTCAAACACACCCAACATCATATCGACAAAGACCTGTTTGGCATTGGCTTCGACTTCGGCAGGTGACCATTCAGGAAAACAAACTTCTAAATTGCGCAGTGTAGTATTGCGGCGTGACTTCAGCACACGCCAACATACAGCGGCTAAGCCATGTGCCAATCGCCATTGCACTGCCCACGGTAAAATGGCGAGTAGCATGAGGAAAAGAATCGCCAGCCAGATTTTCCAGTACTTGGGCAGTAGAAATTGCCATTGAAATTGGTTTGGTTGATAAGGCTGTTTTTGGCTCATAAAACTTAGATATATGAATTAAATTGAATTTACAAACAGTGTAACATGAACTGAGTTTTTCAACTTTAACTATAGGCTAAAACGAGATTGATTTTATTGTTGTTAATTAAATCAGGAGAAAATCTTGAAAACGATAAAAATTATTAAGGGTGATATTACCCAAATTTCCGTAGATGCGATTGTGAATGCAGCCAATACATCTTTGTTGGGTGGTGGCGGTGTAGATGGTGCCATTCATCGAAAAGGCGGTGCAACAATTTTGGCAGAATGTAAACAGATTCGCGCCAAACAAGGCGGTTGTGCGGTGGGAGAAGCTGTTGTTACAAGCGCTGGAAATTTGCCTGCCGATTATGTCATCCATGCCGTTGGACCGACATGGCGCAAGGGCGAAAGTAATGAAGCTATTTTATTAGAAAATGCGTATCGTCATAGTTTCCAATTGGCTGAAAATTTACAGTTAAAGACGGTTGCCTTTCCGAATATCTCTACTGGAGTGTATCGCTTTCCAAAACAGCTTGCGGCACAGATTGCTCTAAAAACCATAAATGAGGAATTAAGCAAAAGGCAATCAATACAAGAAGTGATTTTTGTCTGTTTCGATGAGGAAAATTTTAATATTTATCAGATGCTCAAAGATGAACTGCAATTAGAAGATATTGTCGTCATTTAAATCGAGCACCTGTCTCGATGACAGGTGCTCGATTATTTAATTATCCTTTAGATGCGTTTTCTAACTCATCCCAACGCTCTAATTTTTCTAGCAATAATTCTTCAATGTCTGCTAAACGTTGACTCGCTACAGTTGCGGCATTGGCATCCGAAACAAACCATGAACCGTCCGCCAGTTTTTCTGACAGCGTAGCTTGCTCACTTTCCAGTTGTTCAATCTCAGCAGGCAATTGTTCCAGTTCACGCTGATCTTTAAAGCTGAGTTTGACTTTTTTAGGTGCGGTGACCGTAGCCGCCGCAGCTTTAGCCTGTGCTTTTTTTACATCAGACTTTTGATCGACCACTTTGTCATTGGGGCGCTGTTCTAAATAATCCTGATAGCCACCCACGTACTCGTCAACGTTACCTTTGCCGTCAAATACCCAAGTCGAAGTCACTACATTGTCCATAAAAGCACGGTCATGCGAAATCAGCAATAACGTACCTTTGTATTCCGACAGCATTTCTTCCAACAGCTCGAGCGTGACCATATCTAAGTCATTGGTTGGCTCATCCATCACGATTAAATTGGATGGTTTGAGCAATAATTTCGCCAATAAAATTCGATTACGTTCACCACCAGACAAGGCTTTGACTGGGGTGCGGGCACGTTCTGGAGAAAACAAAAAGTCTTGTAAATAACTATAAATATGACGACGATTACCATTCACATCGACAAAGTCCGAACCTTCAGACACGTTTGCCATCACCGATTTTTCTAGGTCTAAGGCATTGCGCAGTTGGTCAAAATAAGCCACTTCCAATTGAGTACCAGTTTTGACCGAACCGCCATGCGCAAGTTCGCCTAAAATGGCTTTAATTAGCGTGGTTTTACCGACACCATTATCGCCCACTAAACCAATACGATCGCCTCGAAGCACCAACGCAGAGAAGTCTTTAATAATGGGCGCATTATTGCCAAAGCTGACTTGCAAATGTTCAATATCAAACACCAACTTACCAGAGCGATTGGCTTCTTGAGTTGCCATGTTGACTTTGCCTTGTTGCGAGCGGCGCGCTTTGGATTGTTCGCGTAAATCTTTTAAGGCGCGCACACGACCTTCATTACGGGTACGGCGTGCTTTAATACCTTGACGAATCCATGCTTCTTCTTCGGCAAGTTTTTTGTCAAATAACGCATTTTGTTTTTCTTCGGCTTCCATCTGCTGAGCTTTAAGGTCTAGGTAGCGCGAATAGTTACCATCATAGCTGCGCAATGTGCCACGATCTAACTCGACAATACGGGTGGCAATACTATCGACAAATGAACGGTCATGCGAAATAAACAGTAGGGTTAGATTATTTTGATCGAGTAAGAATTTTTCTAACCACTCAATGCTTTCAACATCTAAATGGTTGGTTGGTTCATCCAGCAACAACACATCGGGTTGGGTCAATAAAGCACGTGCCAATAACACACGGCGTTTACGACCACCAGATAAATCTGCTAGGTCGGCGTGTGGGTCGAGTCCCATTTTGCCTAAAATAGTGTTGACTTTATTTTCTAGCGTCCAGCCATCAAGTTGATCGAGTTGATGCTGCAAGTTGCCCATACGGTCACAGGCATCCATATCGCCCAGTACACAGGCATCGCTGGCTTCGTGGTAGGCTTTCAGCACTGCGGCAGCTTCACCTGCGCCCTCTGCGACAATATCTGCCACTTTGCCCGAGTCCATCGGCACGTCTTGGGTCAGCATAGAAATGGTTAAGCCATTTTGCAATGAAACCTCACCAGTATCGGGTAATAGGCTTCCCTCAATCAGTTTAAGTAAAGTAGACTTACCTTCACCATTACGACCGATTAAACACACTCGTTCGCCACGTTCTAAGTTAAAGTTCGCGCCGTCGAGGAGGGCAGGTCCGCCAAATGCGAGATGGACATCCCTTAAAGTAATATAGGCCATAATGTTTCCTAAAAGCTCAGATGAGGTCTGAAATGACTAAACCACAAAATTGTGATGATCACGCGTCATTGTCCGCACCCATTGAAGATTTGCAAGTGCGAATTGCATTTTTAGACGATTTAGTTGAGCAACTCAATCAACAGCTCGCAATTCAGACCCAAGAAATTACTGATTTAAAAAAACAAATGCAGTTTTTGTATCAGCGGGTGGAATCTTCCGATTTGTCGGAGGGGATTGCACCGTTTGACCCCGCCAGCGATAAACCGCCGCATTATTAATACAGTTGCTGTGGTCAATTACATAGTTTGCATTGCTCTCATTGAGGTGAAAAAACTCACGCTAAAGCTGTATTTTATGCGTTATGCGAAGAAAACTTGCGTTTTTGATTCAAGTTATGTAACGCTAATAAAAGAAAGTTTTGGGCGCCTTTAATGAGTAATGTGGGAATTTGGATGACGGGTGCCATTGTACTATTTGTACTTGGCTCTATTTTTGGCTTACGTGTGAGTCCAAGAGAAAAAGCACTCGGTTTAATGCGTGAGCAAGCACGAAAAATTGGGCTGCACCCACGACTCATCGTTGCACCTGAATGGACGAAGATTCCGAAAGCAACCGAAAGTCGTGCCAGTATGGTGGCTTATTATAGTGTACTGATACCAGAAGCACGCTTGGCTTTAACACGAGCGTTAGTGAACGATGGCAAACTGCAAGTGGTGCAAGGGGAGCAGAAATATAATGACTTACCCATTGCATTAAAAGGAGTTTATGCTATTGATATGCAGGCAAACTGTGTCGGACTGTACTGGAATGAAGAAGTTGACCTCAGAGCCACACAACTTGAAGAAATGAAAACGTATTTACATGACTTAGCACAACGCTAATACATTGATTAATTATAGGAAAAACGGGTTATCATGGCGAATACTCCACGCGCTGCTGCAAAAAGCACAGCAGCTTCAACTGCTGCTGCAACGAAACGTGCCTTAGTGATTGTGGAGTCGCCTGCAAAAGCGAAAACCATTAATAAATATTTAGGTTCACAATTTATCGTGAAGTCATCGGTGGGTCATGTGCGTGATTTACCGACTGGCGGCGGTGCTAAATCGACCGAAAAAAAGCCTGCGACACGTACTAAAATGACCGATGCGCAAAAAGCAGAAAAATCACAATCTGCACTGATTAATCGTATGGGTGTCGACCCAGAACACGATTGGGTGGCACAGTATGAAGTACTGCCTGGCAAAGAACATGTCGTCGCTGAACTGAAAAAACTCGCCAAAGATGCCGATGCTATTTATCTGGCAACGGACTTGGATAGAGAAGGGGAAGCCATCGCTTGGCACTTACGTGAAGTGATTGGCGGTGACGATAGTCGTTATCACCGTGTGGTGTTTAACGAAATTACCAAAAACGCCATTCAAGAAGCGTTTAAACAGCCGACACGGCTAGATTTAAACCGTGTCAATGCACAACAAGCACGGCGTTTTCTCGACCGTGTGGTGGGCTTTATGGTGTCGCCGTTGCTGTGGGAAAAAGTAGCGCGTGGTTTATCGGCAGGGCGAGTGCAGTCGGTTGCAGTAAAATTGGTGGTGGAACGTGAACGTGAGATTCGCGCATTTATTCCTGAAGAATATTGGCAAGTGTTTGCCGATACGCAATCGTCAAGTGATGAGATTCGCCTAGAAGCGGTCAGACAAGCCGGTAAAACCCTAAAATTAACCAATAAAGCGCAAACCGATGCGCTACTGAGCGTGTTAAACACGGCTGAATATAAGGTCGCACTGCGTGAAGATAAACCAACCAAAGTTAATCCAAGCGCGCCGTATATCACCTCGACCTTGCAACAAGCTGCCAGTACTCGCTTAGGCTTTTCGGTCAAGAAAACCATGATGTTGGCGCAGCGTTTGTATGAAGGCGGTTTTATTACCTATATGCGTACCGACTCCACTTTTTTGAGTGATGATGCCGTGACGATGGTGCGCAACCATATTCAGCATAGCTTTGGTGATAAATACTTACCTACTAAGCCAAACCGCTATGGCAAT
>SSHD01000122.1 GCA_008017255.1 Acinetobacter sp. | reverse complement strand
GATTCAAGCGGTAGACCATTATTCATTTGATATTGCCGAGCTTTGGAAGAATTTTGCCTTTATTCCGCAATGGCGACGTGACGACATTATGGTGTCGTATGCACCGAAAGGCGGTTCAGTCGGTAAACACTTCGACTTTTACGATGTGTTTTTAGTGCAAGCGCATGGGCATCGCCGTTGGCAGCTCGGTCAAATGTGTGATGCATCAACCGAACTGCTGCAAAACCAACCGCTAAAACTTTTGGCGGAAATGGACATTCAGTTTGATGAAGTACTGGCACCAGGCGATATGCTATATGTGCCGCCAGGTTTGTCGCACTATGGCGTGGCGGAAGATGAATGCCTGACCTTTTCATTTGGTTTTCGTATGCCCAATATTGCCGACATGATGGATCGTGCCAGCGAGCAATTTGCCAATAACAGCACCTTAAAAAATCCACTGCTCGATCTAGCTCGGAACAGTGCAGCAACCATTGGTGAAATTCACCAGACTGAACTCGCCTATTTAAAAGGCAAGTTATTTGACTACTTTAGCCAAGCGCCTGAGTTCGATGCTGCCATTATGGCGTATATGAGTGAATGCAAATATCCAGAGCATTTACCCGAGTCGGAAGAAATCAGCGCTCAAGATTTAGTGGATATTTTAAATGATGGTTATGAGTTGACGCTCGAACCTGCCGCGAAACTACTGTACACCCAGCAAGGCGATGTTTTAAATTTTTGGGCTAATGGCGAAGCAATCTGCGTATCTACGGTATTTGAACCCTATTTACAGCGCCTAGCCAATGCAGAGCGTTTTGCCTTTGATGAGCAATTTAATCAGCCTGCGCTGTTGCAAGATATTGCCCTGCTACTCAATAATGCAGTATTAATGCTATTACCGCCAAATGAATAAGCTGTTGGGCTGCACTGTAATTTGAGCAGCGATGCAGCCCAAAATGCTTTGCTGTAATGACTAAAAATTCATAGGTCTATATGCCATTTCAACGCTTACCCAACTGGATGCAACTCAGTGCTTTTTTACTGGCACTCAATGCAGGCATGGTCAACGTATTAGGGTTGTTTGCCCTGATGCACCAGTCCGTTTCGCACATGACGGGCAATGTCAGCTTGCTCGCCATGAGCGTATTGAACTGGCAGCCTGAGCATGCGATTTATCTGGCTTTGGTGATTCTGTGTTTTACCTTAGGCTCGCTATTAAGCGGTTTGATTTTAGGCAATAGCCAAGTGGCGTTTGGTCGGCACTATGGCTACCCACTCAGCTTGATTGGTATTTTGTTATTGCTAGCGTGGTTATCGCTGCCTTATTTCCCAAGCTATGGCTTGTTATGGGCTTGTGTGGCTATGGGGGTGCAAAATGCGATGGTCAGCCATTATAAAGGTGCCATCATTCGTACCACGCACCTGTCGGGCGTGCTTACCGATATTGGACTCAGTTTGGGCTACAAAGCACGCGGCTTAAGCATTGAAAATCGGCGTATTTCCCTACACTTGCTGATTTTTCTGGGTTTTTTAATTGGCGGGCTCATTGCCAGTTACCTATATAGCTATTTAAAATTACACAGCTTTCTCATTCCAATTGGTTTAAGCTCAAGCATGAGTGTGGCTTATTGGATATTTTATTTACGTTCTACCTTAAACTCACATTTGGATTGAATTATGGTTAAAAATGCATTGCAAGCGCAGTTGTTAAAAACGGGTTTGGTGGACAATAAAAAAGCGAAAAAACTGAGTAAACAAGCGCAGCACGAACAACGCACCGGACAAAATGATGATGCCATCATTAAAGCCAATATTGATCGTGCCAAACAAGAAAAACTTGCCAAAGACCAAGCCTTAGATGCCGATAAACAGCGCATTTTAGAAGAAAAAGCCTTAAAGGCTTCGATTATTCAAATGATTAAACAACATAAAATCCATCCCACCGATGGTGATGTGGTATATCAATTTATTGACGAGAACAAAATCAAAAAAGTCTATCTTGCACAGCAGGTTTATAATGGTTTGGTTGCAGGTTCATTGCTCATTGCCAAAGATCAAGACAGCTATGCCTATTTACCAAAAGCCTTAGCAGAAAAAATTGAACAAAAAATGACAGGTTTTATTTTGCTTAATCAGCAATCTGAACAAAACACACAAATGACCGATGAAGAAGATCCATACGCAGCCTATGTGATTCCAGACGACTTAATGTGGTAATACAACATAACTAAATAATGATCTGCTCTGTAAATTCCACAATAGTGCTTGAGTTACGATGAGCAGATCATTTAATTTGGTTTATTGCAAACTAAACTCATCATCTTTTGCAACCACTACCGCAGTTAATATGGGTATACCCAAAATAATTGGCATAGAAATAATCCATAAATCAGTCGTTATGCTCTTTGAAAAGAAAAAATGAATCGCAATAGCCGCCAAGGCCAAAACTGCAAACAAAACAGCCATGAATCGAATTGAAAATTTTAAAAGCATCTTAAAATCCTATAAGGTTATGCGTATTAACTTTTAGTCTACGCCCTGTTAATCGCATTGCAATGATTTTTTAGCTAACTTGCAAATTTTTTCAGGTTTAATTTCATCATATCCGACTTGAACCAATATCAAATACATATTTTTTACTATAAAACAAATACTAACACTAAAAAAATATGACCTCAAATCATTACTGATACAGTGTTTTAAACGCCCTCTTTTTGAGCGCCATTTGTATTTATACTTTGGTTTATTTGCTGGCATATTCATTGCCATTTCACATATTAAAATGCGATTTTCTGCTATCCTTATCTCAGGCCCATTCGCTGCGGCGGTTATAAAAGGAAAAGCAATATGCTGCAATGGTTTGAAAAATTAGTCGATCCCTATCCAAGCAAAGACTTAAACCAACCATTGCCGACCACGTTTTTTGCATTTGTGTGGCAAGCAACCCAAGGTGTGCGCCCTTACCTTTTTTTATTGATTGCGCTCACCGCCGCCGCCGCATGCTTTGAGGCATTGTTTTTTTCTTATATTGGTAAATTGGTCGATTGGCTCAGCAACAGCCAACCCAATACCTTTTTTGCAGAAAATCAGCAAAATATCACCATCTTAATTAGTATTTTATTTGCCAATATTTTCTTTGTCAGCATTCAAGCGGTTATTAAGCATCAGGTGCTATATAGCAATTTTCCCATGCGTATGCGCTGGCGCTTTCACAACTTGCTGTTGCAACAAAGCCTAGATTTTTTCCATACCGATTTTGCCGGTCGGCTGTCTGCCAAAGTCATGCAAACTGCGTTGGCAGTGCGTGAATTTTGGATGATTTTGGGCGATATATTGGTCTATGTGCTGATTTACTTCATCACCATTAGTTTAGTGTTGGGTTCAATTTCGCCGCTACTGATTCTGCCCTTAATGTTATGGCTGCTGTGCTTTATTGCCACCGCCAGTTATTTTATTCCACGCTTAGGCAGAATATCTGCCCTGCAAGCCGACGCTCGCGCAGTGATGACTGGCCGCGTAACCGATGCCTATACCAATATTCAAACCGTTAAACTGTTCGCCCATGCAGGGCGTGAAAGCCAATATGCCAAACAATCCATGCAAGAATTTATGGTGACGGTATATCAGCAAATGCGGTTGGGGGTGAAATATCAAATCTGTATTCGCCTGCTCAGTGCTTTGCTGTTTATTGGGGTGATTGGGACATCGGTTTGGCTGTGGACGCAAGGACAAGCCGCCATTGGGGTGATTGCCGCAACCACAGCAATGGTGCTGAAACTCGACAGCATGGCTGAGTTTATGATGTGGCATATCACCATGCTGTTTGAAAATGTCGGCACCATTCAAGATGGTATGCAAACCTTAGGCAAACCGATTCAAATACAAGACCAACCCAATGCGACTGAATTGAACGTACCACGTGGTGAAATCTGTTTTGAAAATGTTGGCTTTGCCTATAACCAAAACAATGTGATTGAACACTTTAATTTAACCATTCAACCCGGTGAAAAAATTGGTATTGTCGGGCGTTCAGGTGCAGGTAAATCTACCCTCATTCAACTGCTGTTGCATTTCTACAAGCTAAATGAAGGGCGTATTTTAATTGATGGGCAAGACATTCAAACTGTTACCCAAGACAGTTTACGCGCCAATATAGCCTTAGTCACACAAGACACCTCGCTACTGCATCGCACGGTGGCGGAAAATATTAAATATGGTCGCCCTAATGCTAGCCAGCAAGAAATTCAACTCGCAGTTAAAAAAGCCAAAGCCGATGAATTTATTCCACAACTCAGTGATCAAAAAGGACGTGTCGGTTACGATGCCTATGTTGGCGAGCGTGGCGTTAAACTGTCTGGTGGGCAACGACAACGGATTGCCATTGCACGCGTATTTCTGAAAGATGCACCTATTTTAATCTTAGATGAAGCCACCAGTGCTTTGGATTCAGAAGTTGAAGCCGCCATCCAGTCCAGTTTAAATGACCTAATGATTGGCAAAACGGTGATTGCCATTGCGCATCGTTTATCGACCATTGCGCAAATGGATCGGCTAATTGTGCTCGATCAAGGAAAAATTGCCGAGCAAGGCTCACACGAGCAACTGATTGCCCAAAATGGCTTATATGCACAATTATGGAAACGTCAAACTGGCGGTTTTTTGGTGCAACAACGTGCCATAACACCAGAAAAGGAAACTGAATAATGTTGTATTTAGAAGATATTAACATCGGCGACCGTTTTGTTAGCCGTGACTATGAAATGACCCTGCAAGAAATTAAACAATTTGCTGGTCAATACGACCCTCAACCGTTTCATTTAGATGAACAAGCCGCCGAGCAACACCCTGTTTTTAAAGGTCTGGCTGCCAGTGGTTGGCATACTGCTGCGGTGTGTATGCGACTATGGACTGAAAGTATTCCTGTTGCAGGCGGCTTAGTGGGTACAGAAGTCAATTTACGCTGGCCTAGTCCAACCCGCGTTGGCGATAAACTACATATCGAGGCTGAAATTACAGCAATTGTGCCATCTAAAAGCAAAAATGATCGTGCTATGGTGAACCATCACACCCAAGTGCTGAATCAGCATGGCAATGTGGTCATGACCTTGGACACTAAAATGGTGGTGTTTAAAAAGCCAAGTTCAATGTGATTTCAACATGCAGCGTTTGTCCGACAATTTTTATGAGCAATGCACTTATTTCATGCAAATATGACTAAGAACACAGTAAAAAATGATGAGCGCAACGGAACGCACATGAAAATGATCTCAACTCGCCAAGATCAGGGCATCCCCGGTGTCTATGGCTTATTGTTACTCGATATCGTTTCTCGCTGGGGATATAGCGACGAAACGCTATTTGCGCCTTTTCACTTGAGCAGCGAACAACTCGCCGACCCGAACTATCGCATTCCGACCGAAGTCGCCAATGAAATGCTCAAATATGCCTTGCATCTGAGCGAAGAAAGCACCCTGGGCTATCACATTGGTACGCAAATGCGTATTTCGATACATGGTTTTATTGGCTATGCCATTATGACTGCACATGACATTACCGATGCGGTTGCCCTTGCCAGCCGTTTTATTCAGTTGCGACTGCCTTTTTTACAACTGCATTTTTCAACTTTTGGACCGAAAGCAACCCTACAGTTTCAATGTGACATCAACATTGAGCCCTTACGCAGTGAAATTGTTTTAGGTTTAAGTCTGGGTATTTTAACCATGGCAAAAGCGCTGACTGGTGTGGAAGACTTAAGTGCTGAAATCGATCTCGACTTTCCAGAACCACAAGGTTTCGATAAATACCGAGATAAAATCAGCAGTCAAATTCGCTTTAATCAGCCACATTTAATTGCCAGTTTTGATAAAAAATATCTTGGGCTAAAAATGGTCAATGCCGACCCAATTGCCAGTCAAGTTGCCATTAACCAATGCGAAACCGAACTGTCGGCCTTAGGTGAACGCCGCCGCCTCGCCATGCGGGTACGTGATATTTTAACCAATGCTGAACAGCACTATTTAAGCATTGAAACGGTGGCAGAACATTTGTGTATGTCTGACCGTACCTTAAAACGCCAATTGGCAGCCGAAGGTACTTCGTTTTCGACCATTGTGGATGAAGTACGCTACAGACATGCGACCTCCTTACTGTCACGTACTGACTACAGCTTAGAACACATCGCAGATCAATTAGGTTATTCTGATGTAGCCAATTTTAGCCGTGCTTTTAAACGCTGGAGTGGTCGTAGCCCAAGTAATTGGCGCAAAGATCCTTATTTATAATGAGCTTTATGCACAACAGCGGTGCTTCATCTGTATTTTATCGACTAAACGTGCACTAAAGCAGCGCCTAAACGCTTTTGTTTTTATTGAAAAAGCTGTATAAACCAAACAAAAATGACCAAATAGTTTTTAAGGAGTCGCAATGAATCATCCAGCAGATTTGAAATATGCACGCACACATGAATGGGTAAGAATCGAAGGTGACTTGGTGGTTACCGGTATTAGCGACCATGCGCAAGATGAATTGGGCGATTTAGTCTATGTTGAAACTCCAGAAGTAGGCAGCCATGTCACCGCAACAGAACAAGCAGGAATTGTAGAATCGGTTAAAACGGCTTCAGATATTCATGCCCCAGTGTCTGGTACTGTAGTTGAAGTGAACACCGCACTAGAAGATGACCCAGATTTTGTCAATGAAGAACCGTATGGCAAAGGTTGGATTTATAAAATCAAACCAGACAATATGGCAGATGTAGAACAACTGCTTTCAAATGCAGACTACGAAGCAGGTTTATAAATTATTTTCTGCTCTTGATCTGTCCGCAAGTCATACAATAGCGGGCAGGTCAAACTTAAAACAATAACTTCATCCAATTCCTCGCTACAATTATCCTCCTGTTTTTCTGTAATGCCTTTAAGCACTGAAATTTTTTCAACAAACTACTGTAAAGCTGAGCATTGGTGTAAACTTTAGCCTTTAATTTTTTCTGTGATGATAAACATGGCAACTGTTGATCTTTTTGCAATTGGAAATGCACTTATTGACCAAGAATTTAAAGTCTCCAATGAGTTTTTAACACAACACGCTTTGCAAAAAGGCACCATGCAGTTGACCGATGGCGACACTCAAGCCGCTTTATATCAACAATTACAAGCCACTCAAAGCTATAAAGGTCAAGCCAGTGGTGGTTCGGCAGCAAACACCACCGTGGCATTTAGCGCCTTAGGTGGCAGCGCTTTTTATGGCTGCCGTGTGGGAAATGATGAACTTGGTGCAATTTATCTCAATGGTTTAAATGACGCAGGTATTCAAACCACACCAAAATCGATCAGTGAAGGCGTAACGGGTACTTGTATGGTACTGATTAGTCCTGATTCTGAACGCACCATGCATACTTATTTAGGTATTACCGCAGAACTATCCGATGCGCATATCGACTTTGACAGCTTAAGCTCTGCAAAATGGCTATATATCGAAGGTTATTTATCGACTAGCGACACAGCACGTATAGCGGTTAAACAAGCCCGCGCCATTGCCAAAGCACATGGGGTAAAAATTGCACTTTCGCTGTCCGACCCAGCCATGGTGAAATACGCGCGTCAAGGACTAGAAGAACTGCTTGATGACGGCGTAGATTTACTGTTCTGTAACGAACAAGAAGCCTTAATGTTCACTCGTACTGACAATTTAAATACTGCAATTGAAGTATTAAAAGAAAAAAATCAACACATTGTCATTACAAAAGGTGCACAAGGTGCAGTTATTGTTGAGCCAACGCAACAATTACACGTTGCAGGGCGTGCCGTTGAAGCAGTCGATACCAATGGCGCTGGCGATGCATTTGCTGGGGCTTTTTTGTATGCGCTTAATGCGGGCTTGAGTTTAGAAACCGCAGCACAATTGGCGATTTTAATTTCTAGTGAAGTGGTTGCCCAATTTGGCCCACGCTTAGCAGTTGAACACTATGCGCAACTGTTTGAACAACTGAAAAATGCAGAACAGGAATGTGCCTAATGGAAAAAATATGCATGACTGAGGAAGTCTTAGAGCGCGAATCGCGTGCATTTGACACCTTAAAAGGAACCACAATTTTCGTAACTCAAAAAGATGGCTGTTTTTACGCTTATCAAAATATTTGCCCACACTTGCAAACTGAACTTGAGTATTTAGAAAATCAGTTCCTAGATCAGGACCGTGAGTACATTCAATGCTCGACACATGGTGCCCTGTTCTCGGTTGAAACTGGTGAATGTATTTCTGGGCCGTGTTTGGGTGATTTCCTTGAAAAAGTAAACTTGGAAGTACACTCAGATGGTGGTATTTATATTGTAGATTAGCTCCCAACGCCATGAATTCTGCTATGACCGAGTTTTTTCTCAACTATTACTTAATGCCCTTTCACATGAGCATGGTTGCTTTACTTGTGCTCGGCATTGCAGAAAGCATTGGCATTTTTTTGGGCGCACGTCCGAGCAGTTTCCTTAAAAGAATTACCCCAGATTGGCTTTTAAACTCGCCATTATTGGATGTTAAATTTTCTAAATATTTGGTTATTGTATTTTTATTAATCAATTTTAGTTTTGCTGGCTATTTTTTAGAATTGGCATTTTTTGCCAGTCAACATTATTTTATCTCACCTTATTATCTGTTTGTTCCTGCATTCATCATCGACATTTTTATTACCGCATTTATGATCCATTGTTTAGATCAGGTGATTAAACCCAAAGTTACGCATACCCATAGCAACTTGGTTGGACGTTTGGCGACCATTTCAACGGGTAATGCACGACCTGGTTTTTCTGCACAAGTGCGGGTGCGAGATGAATTTGGTCAGTTGTATTATGTGCAAGTTGAACCCGAATTTGGCGAATTGGAATTACAATCGCAAGTGTTATTGATTCGTCAGATATCAGACTCACATTATATTGCCAAAAAAATCGCTGCTTCCAATCAGCTATTTAGCAGCGATTAATGCCAAATGTGTTTTTTAATCACACAAAACTGATTTTTTTCATGCCAAACATGAGATCAAGATGACTTGAATCCACAATATTACAAATTGTTACAAAAAGAATAGCTGGAATTTTACAACTTTAGTCTTTCATATTTCTGATCCAATTTTACATCAAAACAAAGTGATAAATTCATCACATTTTTAAAAATAAATTCTACTAATACACAAGGTTTTATGGATATTTCACTGTCGTTCATATTTATTTAAGCAAACAGAATCATAAGTATTTGTTAATATTATGTTTTTATATTCACACCATTTTACTTGGTTTTATTTTTATTTAATTTATTATAAATCCTATCTTTTTAATCGGATTTAAATTCACAAACATGACTATTTTAATCAGGTTAATTTACCAAATAAAAAATTCAAATAACAATTTATTAAAAACCAAAATAAAGCTCCAAGCTATTGTTTTGTATAAAAAAACAATATATATTTATTTAAAGTATATAAAAGGTTTATTTTTAATGAATTTTAATTAATAATGTGTAACATCTTAAAAATTATGAGGCTGGCTCGATGAAGACAAGTTCTCAAGACCCAAACCGAAGATTAATCAGAGAAATCACAATCATTCTTATTATTAAAGTTGTGCTTCTCATGGTGATTAAACATATCTGGTTCGATGCCCCAACCATTCCAAAAGATTTTAACAATCAAGTTGCCGAGCGTATTGCTGGTGACCTACCCAACAATCAGGAGACACGTTGATGATTTCTGAAAGCGTGGTCGATCTTTCGCGGTTCCAATTCGCAATGACCGCAATGTATCACTTTCTTTTCGTTCCTCTCACTCTAGGTCTGGCGTTTATTCTTGCCATTATGGAAACCACTTATGTGATTTCTGGTAAAGAAATTTACAAAGACATGACCAAATT
>SSHD01000035.1 GCA_008017255.1 Acinetobacter sp. | reverse complement strand
GGTAGTTTTGCATTAGGTGCTGGAAAATTAAGAACCATTTTTAAAATTATATTGCCAAGTGCATTACCGGGAATTTTTTCTGGAGTGGTACTGGCAATAGGACGAATTATAGGAGAATCGGCAGCATTAATATTTACTGCAGGAACAGTGGCAAAAGTAGCAACGGATATATTTAGTTCATCAAGAACGTTGGCAGTTCATATGTATGCCATATCAGGAGAAGGTATTTATATTAATCAGACGTATGCAACAGCAGTAGTTTTGTTACTTCTTGTGATTGTAATGAACTTGTTGTCTGAATGGACAGTTAATAAATTAGGAGGAAATGGCAATAATGGGGAAATTTAGTATAAAAAATTTAGTTTATAGTAGTAACTTCAAGATTCTCAAAGAAGATAATGAAGTATATTTTGGAGAAGTAAATGAAAAGTCTGAAAAAGATGGAACAGGAATACTAGTTTCATAAAGATAAATTTTTTAAGGACAATTCAGCAAAAATGATAAAATTTTAGGCTTTTAAAGAAATGGTGATGGTGTTTATCAGGGTGGGTTTCTTAATGGACTGCGTTCTGGTGAGGGAAAGTTTGTATGGAATAATGGTTAAATATTCGAAGGAAATTTTGAAGTAGGAATGAAAAATGGGTTCGGAATTTGGAAATCTCCGAAAGGATAATATTATTAAGGTTCATGGAAAAATAATAGACAAAATGGAGAAGGCATGTTTAAACATCGCATTAGTACATATAAAGGAGAATTCGTTAATTTCTTAAAGAATGGATATGGTGTTGAAATATTTGCTAATGGAGTTAAGTATACAGGAATGTACGAGAATGGAAAGCCCCACGGCAAAGGTAGATATGATTGGCATGAAGGAAGCTACTATGAAGGTATGTTCGTAAAAGGTCTTAGATAAGGTAAAGGCAAATGGATTGATGAAAATGGGACAGTATATGATGGATAGTTTAAAAAAGATTCTAAAGATGGATATGGTATTTAGATCTATAAGGGAGGATAAAAATTTTAAGGATATTTCAAGGAAGGCATTAGGCAAACTGGGCTTTTAATTGATCAAGAAGGTAATCGAATTTAAATATCAAATAAAAGATGTATTTGGTCGCCGTTGCCGCATTATCGGGCGGCGTTTTGAATTGGCGCATGTCTACTCAGGGCGAGAGCTGATCGAAGTTGCGACTTTCCGTGCGCCACCCAAAAAAGCAGTCACCAGTGCCTCTGGTATGATTCTGCGTGATAATAATTGGGGCACGATTGAGCAAGATTTCGCGCGTCGCGATTTTTCTATTAACACCTTATATTACCAACCACGTAAAGGCATTGTGCTCGATTTTTGCCATGCGGTAGAAGATATTCATAGTCGTACCCTACGCTTTCTGGGCGATCCAGCACAGCGCTTTGAAGAAGACCCAGTGCGTATGTTGCGTGCTTTGCGCTTTGCTGCCAAATTAAATTTTAAGATAGATCAATCTATACTCGATGTATTTGATGCTGATATGACGCAACTGCTGCGGGATGTATCGCCACATCGTTTATACGATGAATCGCAAAAATTATTTACCATGGGGCATTTGGCACGTGTGCTGCCTATGCTGATTGAGTTTGGTGTATGGAAACAGCTCTTTGCTGAAATTCCACCACAACTGAGCACATTTATTGAGCGTGCTGCACGCAATACCGATCAACGTATTCAAATTGGTAAAACCATCAATCCAGCATTTTTCTATGCGGTGCTGCTATGGCAACCATTTTTAGAACGCTGTGATTATTATTTAAATAAAGGTGTGGTGCCTGCCGAAGCGCGTGCTCAAGCAGGGTTAGATGTACTGAAACGCCAAGCCATGCGTACCATTATTCCGCGTTTTGCCGAAACCTTTATTCGTGAAGTGTGGGAAATGCAAACCCGTTTGCTTAATCCAAAACCGCAACAGATCGAAGCTTTGGCGGGTCATGCACGATTCCGTGCAGGTTTTGATTTCTTGTTATTACGTGAAAAATCTGGCGATACCAATACCCAAGGTATGGGCGTGTGGTGGGAAGCCTACCAAGACATGTCGTTGGATCAAAAAGAAGCCGTCATTCGTCAATATAATCGTCAACGTAGTAAAAATCGACGCAAGTCTGTCGAAGCAGATGATGCTAAAGTGACTGAAATAGAACCATTGGTGAATGTGCCTGAACCCAAAACGCGGCGTGGTAAGAAAGAGCGGCCTAGACGTGACGAGTCAGCACCTCGACCAATGGCGACCGATAGCAAGCAGATTAATGCTGACCATCCCATCTTAAAACGAAAACGGGTACAGCGTGATTTAAGTCAAGTTGTATTTGGACCTACGCAATGAGCGTGCGAACCTATATAGGGTTGGGCAGTAACTTAGGCGATTCACGACAGATTCTAGCTGCAGCAGTAGCCAAACTTAGCGCTTTGGGCGTAGTGCAAGTATCTCGTTTGTATCAAAGCCCGCCAATGGGGCCGCAAGATCAGCCACACTACTTAAATGCAGTGGTGCAACTGGATACCACTCTGGCGCCGCTGGCGCTACTCGATCAATTACAACGCTTTGAACTAGAAGCAGGGCGGATGCGTTTACGTCATTGGGGGGAGCGCAGCCTAGATTTGGACTTGTTGATGTATGGGCAACAACAGATTGAAAATGAGCGCTTAACCGTACCGCATGTGGGTATTTTGGTGCGTGATTTTGTGCTGCTGCCGTTGTTAGATTTAGATGCACATTTACAACTTAATGGACATGCTTTAAAAGATTTAGAACTGGTGCAACAAGCCAGCTTGACTGTTATCGCCGATCAATCTTGGGCAACTGCTTAAGACAGTTTTGTGCTGTAAGGCCAGTAGAGGACATCATCATGATTAGCTTAAGTGACTTAAAAAAGTTTAAAGCCGAAGGACGTAAATTTTCTTGCCTGACTTGTTACGATGCAAGTATGGCAAAAGCCATGGAGTTGGCAGAAGTCGACACCATTCTTATTGGTGATTCTTTGGGTATGACTATTCAAGGTCGAGATTCTACCTTGCCTGTTACAGTAGAAGATATGGTCTACCATACTGCGGCAGTGCGTCGTGGTAATGCACATGCTTTAATTATGACTGACTTGCCTTTTATGAGTTATGCCACGCTGGAAGATGGCCTGAAAAATGCCAAAGCCGTGATGCAAGTCGGTGCGCAAATGGTCAAAATAGAAGGCGGCGCTTGGCTCGGTGAGTTGGTACAGGTGCTCACCCGCAATGGTATTCCAGTTTGTGTACACTTGGGTTTAACCCCGCAGTCGGTGCATGTGTTTGGTGGGTATAAATTACAAGCCAGAACCCGTGAAGCTGCCAATCAACTGATTGCCGATTGCCAAGCGGTGGTTGATGCAGGCGCAGCTGTATTATTACTAGAATGCGTACCGGCACAGCTCGGTAAAGAAATTGCCGAGCGCTTCCCACATACCCCAGTCATTGGTATTGGCGCAGGCAATGAAACCGATGGGCAAGTGTTAGTGGTGTATGACATGTTAGGACTTACCTTTGGTCGTGTGGCACGGTTTGTGCGCAACTTTATGCAAGATCAAGCCGGTGCCAGTGCCATTTTAGATGCCTTTAAAGCCTACCATGCAGCGGTGCAAGACCAGTCTTTCCCTGCACTGGAACATACCTTTCAAGTTGAGCTGTAATCCATGAAAACAGAAACCACTATTCACGGCTTAACTGCATCACTAGCACCTACACGCGCCGCAAAAAAAACCATAGGGTTTGTACCCACGATGGGCAACCTACACGAAGGGCATTTAACTTTAGTGCGTGAAGCTAAAAAACTGTGTGATCTGGTGGTGGTGAGTATTTTTGTCAATCCAATTCAATTTGGTGTGGGGGAAGATTTCGACAGCTATCCACGCACTTTAGAACAAGACAGCCTGTTATTGGCAGATGTCGGCTGTGACATTATTTTTGCGCCGTCAGTAGAGCAAATGTATGGCACCCAACCCCGTTTAACCAATATCAGTGTCGGGAAAATTACCGATGATTTATGCGGTAAATCTCGACCGGGTCATTTCGATGGCGTGGCAGTGGTGGTGACCAAATTGTTTAATATTGTGCAGCCAGATTATGCATTTTTCGGACAAAAAGATTATCAACAATTGGCGGTGATTCGGCAGTTGGTGCAAGACCTGAATATGCCGTTAGAAGTGATTGGGGTGCCGATTGTACGTGCCGAAGATGGTTTGGCGTTAAGCTCACGCAATGGCTATTTGTCCAAAGCACAACGTGCTATTGCACCGACTATTTATCAACAATTACAACACGCCGAGCAACAATTACGAGCAGGTGAACGCTTATCGCAAGTGTTAGCAAATATCTCTAACCAATTGACACAAGCCGGTTTGGTTGTGGATTATGTAGAAGCTCGACAACCCAATTTGCAAGCTATTGATCAATTTAATCAAGATGTGGTGTTGTTTGTGGCAGCCAAATTAGGTGCAACACGTTTGATTGATAATTTACATATTCAGTTTAAAACATCATAAAAATAAAGGGCAACACGCTATGAAGCGTATTTTGATTGTGACGGGACAATCTGGCTCAGGCAAATCATCCGCCTTACAAGTGCTGGAAGATTTGGGCTATTACTGTATCGATAACCTGCCTTTGGCGTTGTTGCCTGAAATTGTGGCAAAACTGGATCGGGAAAACAACCTTGAGCAGTTGGCTTTGGGGGTGGATATCCGCAGCACCCGTGCCGATATGCAAGAATTTGATCAGGTTTTTCAACAATTACAACGCTATGGTTCGGTGGATGTGATTTACCTCACCACCCAAGATCAGGACCTCATTACACGTTTTAGCGCCTCACGCCGTCCGCATCCTCTGGCGAGTCGTTTTAACAGCCTGTTGCAGTGCATTCAAGAAGAAAAACAACTGCTAATCCCCATTCAATTTCGCTCTACGGTACATATTGATACCACCGATAAAAGCGTACATGATTTAAAGCATATCTTACTGTCTAAACTGGGGCAGTCAGATAAATTAATCGTTATTTTACAGTCTTTTGGTTATAAGCATGGCATTCCGCTGGATGCCGATTATGTCTTTGATGTACGGCATTTACCCAATCCACATTGGGACTTAGAATTGCGCCGTTTATCTGGTTTAGATGAACCCGTGCGGCGCTTTTTGGAAAGTAGCCAACAAACTGCCGATATGTTTGATGATATTCACGCATTTTTGCAAAAATGGCTGCCAGCTTTTGCCGAAGGGCATCGCCATTACATGACTATTTCTGTCGGTTGTACTGGTGGGCAGCATCGTTCGGTTTATATTGTTGATAGACTCAAGCAAGCACTTGAGGCAAAATGGACCGTCCAAATCTTACATAGAGAAATGAAGCACTGGTCATGATAGACACCACCATTGATGTAATAAATAAACTCGGCTTACACGCGCGTGCATCGGGTAAATTGAT
>SSHD01000103.1 GCA_008017255.1 Acinetobacter sp. | reverse complement strand
CCATGTAGCTGTTTAAGCCACGAGTTAACGCTGCACGGAAGCCTGCAAGGTGTGCGCCACCATCTTTTTGTGGAATGTTATTGGTAAAGCAACGAACATTTTCTTGGTAGCTATCATTCCATTGCAACGCCACTTCCACGGCAATACCGTTGTCAGCATCGGCAGTAAAATGAAAAATATCATTCAGATGGTTTTTACCTTCGTTAATGTATTTCACAAACTCAGATAAACCACCTTCATAATCATAAATATTTTCAAGGTTCACGCGTTCATCGCGTAACACGATGCGCACGCCAGCATTTAAAAAAGACAGTTCTCTTAAGCGGCGCGCCAAATAATCAACACTAAAAATGGTTTGGCTAAAGGTCAGTTCACTTGGCCAAAAACGTACTGTGGTGCCCGTTTTATCAGTTTCACCAATCACTTTTAATGGGTATTGTGAATCGCCATGGCAATATTCTTGTTCAAATACTTGTCCGGCACGATGAATGGTTAAATGCAATTTTTTCGATAAGGCATTGACCACCGACACACCCACGCCGTGTAAACCGCCAGAAACTTTATAGCTGTTATCGTCGAATTTACCGCCGGCATGCAGAATGGTCAAAATCACTTCTGCCGCTGAAATACCTTCTTCTGGGTGAATATCGGTTGGAATTCCACGACCATTATCCGAAACACTGACCGATTCATCCTCATGAATAGTGACTAGAATTTCATCACAATGACCTGCCAATGCTTCATCAATGGCGTTATCGACCACCTCGAACACCATATGGTGCAAACCTGTGCCGTCATCGGTGTCACCAATATACATCCCTGGACGTTTACGAACCGCGTCTAATCCACGTAATACTTTAATACTAGAGGAATCATAAGCCTTTTCATTGCTTTGTTCTGCTGGAGAGGCTATTTGAGACTCTGAACTCATGGTTACTCCCTAGTTAATATCTATTCTATTCAAAATAAGAAAATAAAATTACGGCGCAGCCAAACTGACTTGACCGTGTACAACATGAAATAATTGAAATGAAATCGACAAATCATGTACGTGTTTTAATACCGAACTTTGGTCTAAAGTGGTCATAAAAACCTGACTTCCTAACTGACTCAATCGCTCAATTAACCGTTGCTGCGCAGCGAAATCCAATTCAGCTGTCAGATCATCCAATAATACCACAGTTTCCTTATTTGCCGCATGGAGCATTGCAATTTGTGACAGTTTTAATGCCATGATTAACAACTTTTTTTGCCCGCGCGACAGTACATGAGCAGCATCGCTGCGCAAGGCATCACCAGCTATTTTTAGGCATAAATCGGCCCGGTGTGGACCATATTCCGTATAGCGTCGGTCGATATCTTTTGTGTGTTGCTGAATCAAATCTTGCATTAAACCCTGTTCAATATGAAAGCCCGCCTGATACTCCAGAGTAATTTCTAGATTGGGTAATAATTGCCGTACATCTTGCTGAAAAAATTGCTGCCATTGCTCAATCATTGCAACACGCTGCGAATGCAAAATTTCACCATATTCGCTGAGCATTTTATTCCACGGTTCTAAGTCTGCGAGGGATAAATTGCGGCGTGATTTCAATAAACTATTGCGCTGTTTTAACGCACGCGAATAATATTGCCAAGCAAAATAAAACTCAGGTTCCACGTGGAACATTAACCAATCTAACAACTGCCGTCGGGGTTTCGAACCTTGATCGATAATATCGGTACTTTGTGGGTCTATCAGCTGTAACGGCAACAACTTTGCCAATTGACTTTGGCTGGCAATACTATCGCCATTGACTTTAATTAATTGCTCCCCCGATGCAAATTTTTGCATTCCAATTCGCTCTTGCGGCGATTGGGCAAATATCACTGCATGTTCAGCATGATGTTGAATGTAACGCTTAGGGATATGAGTACGAAATGAACGCCCTGTAGCCAACAAATGAATGGCTTCTAAAATGGAGGTTTTGCCAGAACCATTTTGTCCATAAAAAATATTAAACGGCTGCAACTCTTGGAGCGCAACCGCTTGTAAATTTCGAACACGCTCTATATTTAAACGCGTAAGCTGCATGTGCTAAAAACTCAATACACATTAAACTCGCATTGGCATAACTACATACACTTGGTCGGGTTGGGTAGGGTCTTGCACCAAGACCGACTGATTCGCTTCAGTCATACTCATTCTAACATCATCACCATCGAGCACACCCAATACATCAAGAATATATTGTGCATTAAATGACATTTCTAAAGCCACATCTTGATATTGAATAGCTAGGTCTTCAATCGCTTCATCTTGTTCAGGGTTATTGGCACGTAACTGCAAGACATCTGGATTGAAGTTTAAAAACACGCCACGTAATTTTTCATTACTTAAAATCGCCACCCGTTGTAGCGATTGTTTAAACACATCATGCGCAATCAGCACGTGTTTATCGCCACCTTTTGGAATCACACGGCGATAATCTGGAAATTTACCATCGATTAATTTAGTGGTGAAACGGACGCTAATATCCGCCTGTTCTTTATCACGGCTAGCAGTGTTAATGGTCACATTAAATAATTCACGACCAATTAACAAGGTGATTTGCTCGTCTTCAACACTGAGTAAGCGTTGCAATTCTCCAACCGCTTTGCGCGGTACAATCGCTTGCACCAATTGCTGTGCGGTAGAAGACGCAGCCACTTCACACAATGCCAAACGGTGACCGTCTGTTGTTACGGTACGTAATTGATTTTGATCAATTTCAAGCAAAGTACCAGTTAAATAAAACCGGACATCTTGCACTGCCATAGCAAAGGCAGTTTTTTCAAATAAGCGTTTTAATTCGCGTTGCGTCACTTGCACTTGCGTGCCTTGACTGTTATCTGTGCTTAATAAGGGATAGTCTTCTGCTGGCAGTGTGCCCAAGACAAAACGACTATTTCCTGATTTTAAAATACAGCGTTGGTCTTCGGTAATGTGTAAATCGATTAATGCCGCAGTAGGCAGTGATTTACAGATTTCAACCAACTTACGTGCTGGTACCGTGGTTTCACCAGCTTCTAAACAAGCACCATCAGCCAAAGTAGTACTGGCAACCATTTCAACTTCCAAATCAGATCCGGTAATGGTCAGTGCCTGTTGTGTGGTTTGAATTTTAACATTGGAAAGAATATTCAACGTGTGACGGCGCTCAACCACCCCAACCACTTGCGATAACACATTGATTAAACTTTCTTTAGCGATTTTCAAACGCACGATTGAACCCTCTTAAAAACACAAGTCGATATAAAAGTTAGCACTGTACTATGCTCGAGTTACAAGCAGTTTGCAACTCAAAAAAAATCAATTAACTTTGTAACAAACGCAGTAAATTTTTATAATCTTCATTAAAAATTGGATCTTCTTCACGCAGGCTAGCAACCTTCTCGCAAGCATGCATCACCGTACTATGGTCACGCCCACCAAATGCCATCCCGATCTCAGGAAAACTATCACCAGTCAATTCACGGGCTAAGCCCATAGCCAACTGACGAGGTCGTGCAAAAATACGGGTGCGTTTAGGTCCAACTAAATCTTTCAGTGCAATACGGAAATATTCACTCACCACGCGTTGAATATTTTCTACGCTAATGGTGCGCGCACGAATCGCCAACACATCTTTTAAAGATTCACGCACCACATCTAATTCAATTGCAGTGCCTTTAAAACGTGAAATCGCAACCACTTTATTCAGTGCGCCCTCCAATTCACGTACGTTGGCAACGACTTGTTGTGCAATAAATAAAGCACAATTTCGCGGTAAATCTACACCACTGTTTTCGGCTTTTTTCAGTAAAATTTCGATGCGGGTTTCAATATCTGGTGGCTCAACCCCTACCGATAAACCCCAAGAAAAACGTGACACCAAACGCGGATCAAGTTCGGTCAATTCTTTCGGATAACGATCTGAAGTTAAAATAATTTGTTTAGACTCATCGAGTAAAGCATTGAAAGTATAGAAAAACTCAACCAGACTCGCCTCTTTACCTGCCAATAAATGAATATCATCGACCAATAACAAATCTAAAGAGCGACAGTTTTTCTTAAATTCTTCTACTTTGCCTTTTTGCAAAGAGCTGACAAAGTCTTGAACAAAACTTTCCGAGGTCATGTACATGACCCGTGCATTTGGCTTAGCTTGCAATAATGCATTCCCCACCGCGTGCATAAGATGCGTTTTACCCAAACCGGTTGGGCCATATAAAAACAAAGGATTGTGCTGTGAAGCACCCAATTGGGTTAACACCTTACGACAGGTTTCCGCAGCCATTTGGTTAGAACGACCTTCTACAAACAATGAAAAACTAAACTGTGGATTGAGTTGTTTTTTCTTCGGTATTTTATTGAGGCTTTGATTCGCTTGAACTAAATCTGCCTCTTTCTTGATTTTTACTGGCGCAGCAGCTTGCGAATTGAGTGCAGCAGTTGTGGTTGCTGGTTGCTCATTGGACGATAAAATTGTACCAGGGCGTGAATCTACCAAAATCTCGACTTGGCGTACGCGTCCCTCTGACAATTGTTCCGCCAAAATTGAAATCAACTCTAAATGATTATCTTGAATATAGCGCGTCCAGTACGGATTGGGGGCGTATAAACGCATCACCCCATCAACTTCTTCAGCAACCAACGGACGAATCCACATTGCATAGACGTTGTCAGAGAGCTCGTGTCGCAAGCGAGTTAAGCAGTCCGTCCAAAGCATGTGTATCCCCTATCTATCCATTTAAATTTAAAAACCCAAGCCCCTTATCAGCAAAGGGGTTGTTATTCTAACCAAGTTATCCACACCTGTCAGGCAAATTTAGGGCAGTTTTGCTGAAAAAGAAAGCGTTTGTTCATAAATTTAAATTCAAAACGGATTGTGAATAACTTTTTGCACAAGCTGTGGATAAATTTCAACCCAAAGTTATCCCCAAACATAAAAGGAAATTGAAACAGCTTTATTCACACAGTAAAATACTGTTTTATTTATAAAAAAGTGCAATACCCACAGTAAAATGCAACCTTAATAATAATAAATTTAAATTTTAAATTTGAATTTACTTATAAAGAGCGTTGCGTCTGTGGGTAAGTAAAGAGTTTTGAATTTAAATTTAAAGCGTCGGAATTAAATTTAAACTTTCGGTTTATCTTGTGTGTAAACTTGCTTATAAGTTGTTGATGAATTTAAACACTATTATAATTCAATAAAGTAGCATGTGCATAACGTTTGTTGGCGCTAAACTAAATCTGGACTCCCAGACAAGTTCATGCAAATAAACTGTAAAGATTTG
>SSHD01000020.1 GCA_008017255.1 Acinetobacter sp. | reverse complement strand
GGACTATGACTTATTTTCTAAACCACCATCAACCATTGAATGTTAGTAATTCAGGGGTTTCATGAAGCGAAGCTTCTTGCCTGAATTACGCCAAGAGCTGTGCTTGCGGCAGAGGGGTTTCAAGAAGCGAAGCTTCTTGCCTGAATTACGCCAAGAGCTGTGCTTGCGGCAGAGGGATTTCAAGAAGCAACGCTTCTTGCCTGAATTACGCCAAGAGCTGTGCTCGCGGCAGAGGGATAGCAGTAACAATTTCAGCCGATTTTACGCCATGAACGAGTTTAAAGCATCGCTTTAAACGATGTGCAAGATGCTCGCAGCACAAAGAGCATAGGTACTGAACAATCTATTAAAAAAGAGCGCTTAGGCGCTCTTTTTGCTTTTTTGTACACCTTGTTAAGTTGGCAGCGGATAGAAACTTTCGACTTGGTTACGACCATTTTGTTTAGCACGATACAGTGCAATATCGGCTTCTTTAATTAGTGCATGCAAGTCGGCGGCGTCTGCGTTTAAGCGTGACACACCAATCGAAATGGTAAAATGGATTTTCGTATTGTTAATCATCACGGGATGCGATTCGATATTTTTGCGTAAACGCCCGGCAATCATCATGGCATCTTCTAGGGTAGATTCTGGCAGTAACGCTACAAATTCTTCGCCGCCAAACCGCGCCAAAATATCGCCACGACGCATTTCTTTGCGTGCAATATCGGCAATTTTCTTTAACACTTTATCGCCTATATCGTGACCATAGTTGTCATTAATGCGTTTGAAAAAATCGACATCAAACATCAGCAAGCACATGGAATGATGCGGTAGCCAAGCACGAATTTTTTTATCGGCCATAAATTCGAATTGACGGCGATTATTCAGTTGAGTCAAGGCATCGGTATGCGCCAGTTCGCTGAGCATGTGCCGATCCCATTCATTCAGCATGGCGCGTAAAAAACCACGTCGTGCATTTAAGGTGTTGTTCCAAGTGACATATAGGCTAAAAAACATTATTGGACTATAAACCAGCGCAAAAATCACACTGTGTTGCACATCATTGATGCGTATTGCGCCGCAAATAATCACCAAGCTAATCAGTGTGGTGGCTAAAATAGAGGGGCGGAATCGGACATGAATTGCAAAACAACCCAGTAAGACAAAAATAGGTGCGGCGTATTGATAAGATGCTACATTGGGGCTGTTCGATTGGCTTAGCAACCAAAACCATAGCCCAGCGGCGCATGCACTCGACACTGGTAGCAATAAATCGTGAATCAGCACATTGGTAATATATTTAAAACTTAACCAGTTAATAAGCATGAAAGTGAGCGCCAGTGAAACACGACCAATGCCAGATTGCAGGCTAACATCAGGAATTAACAACCAATCTATGAAAAAATAGACCAGAAATAATAACTGTGCCAATAAGTTAATTTGTATTAAATAATGGCGCTGATTAACATTTTGGTATTGATAATAACTTTGTTTAAATTGAGCTGGTATAGTTGCAATACGGTCGTCTAGCGCTTGTTCCAACGCAGTACGATTTTTCGAGTCGAGCAGTTGCTCGGACGTAATAAAAGTTTGATTCAGTTTTTGATGAGCGGAACTAAAGAGCTGGGTACTAAAACCTTGCTCATGCCCCAAATTGGGGTTCTGTACAGCGCCTTTCATCATAGGCCGCTCCATTGCATATACAATGCATTATTGTTGAGATTTTAAACTTGATTTATTGTTTTGTTTTATCAAACGGTCAATTTCTATTGAAATTGATAACGAGGTGTAAAGGGTTTGGCTGTGTGCCAACTCATTGTTATTTTATCTTAAAAAATAACCAAGATTATACCCCCATTGTTATTTTATCTTAAAAAATAACCAAGATTATACCCCCATTTGTGGGGAGTGGTCATACAATAGAGTGCTAATGATGGGCAAATAGGGTAACGCAAGCGTGGTTGTTTGTGCGCAACACTAAGCATTGAAAAGACTTAAACGCATCACTTCAGGATAATAAAATGAGCAATAGCCATAACGGTGAACGGTCACATTCAGATGATTATGCAAAATATACTGACCAACGGATTCAAGACGTGCAGTTGCGGAGTGCTGAAATTGGCAAGGGCACTATCATTAAGCGTGCCTTACCCAGTCGGCATAAACGCTTAGTTGGCGCATGGTGCTTTTTAGACCACGCCGGCCCAATGACATTTCCCGCAGGTGAGGGCTTAGATGTCGGGCCGCATCCACATATTGGTTTACAAACCTTTACTTGGATGATTGAAGGCACCATGATGCATACCGATAGCTTGGGCTCTAAGCAATTGCTATTACCGAAACAGGTCAATTTAATGACTGCCGGTCACGGAATTTCACACACCGAGGTTGCGCCTGCCACCGAAACTCATATGCATACTGCACAACTTTGGATTGCGCTGCCAGATGCACAGCGCCATATTGCGCCGAAGTTTGAGCACTATCCAACGCTGCCAGTGGTGACGCAAGATCAAATTGAGTTTACCATTTTGGTCGGGGAGTTTTTAAATACGACCTCGCCAGTACAGGTCTATACGCCGTTGTTAGGGGTGGATTTAATTGCACAGGCCGATAGCCAAACCCGTATTGCACTCAATCCGAAATTTGAATATGCCTTAATTGCACTCGACGGTACAGCGTGCATCAATGGACATGAACTTAATCACGACAATATGCTGGTTTTAGAATGCGGAATCAGTGAAATCAGTTTGCAGTTGACGCAAGGTGATCGGGTGTTGTTGATCGGCGGTGAACCGTTTGAAGCACCGATTTTACTCTGGTGGAATTTTGTCGGTCGCACCATGGATGATATGCAACAAGCACGTGAAGATTGGGTCAATCATGCGGTACGCTTTGGTGAAATTCACGATTATGTCGGCAAGCGCTTAGAAGCACCACCCTTACCAGAGCAAATGCGCGCCTCGAAATAGGGTGGATTGTAAGTCGCAAGGTGGCATTAAAATATGTGAAATATTTATACAAGCTGTATCACAATACTGCCAACAAAAGCTGCTAAAACTATGCTGCAAAGCAGGCATGACGTATATTTTGTTACGCAGTATAGACATTCATAGCGCACTTGTTGCGCTCGAAAGTGCTATTGTGCTTGAGCAAATATAATTCTAAACGCAACGCCAAGTCGAGTGCATAACAACCGTTGCGTTGCAAAGAAGCAGGCATCAAAATGATAACCTTACACTATCTGCAATGCTCACGATCGTTCCGTATTTTGTGGGCACTTGAGGAACTTGGTATAGATTACCAAGTTGAATATTATCCCAGACTAGCCAATTTTGCAGCGCCGGAAAGTCTGAAACAGCTTCATCCACTGGGCAAAGCGCCGATTTTGGTCGATGAGCAAGAGGTGATTGCTGAATCTGCTGTAATTTTGGGATATTTACAGCAACAGTACGACACGCAGCAGAAATTCAAACCGCAACTAGCAATAGATCAACGTCAATATAGCTACTGGATGCACTATGCTGAAGCATCACTGATGCCGCTGTTGGTGATGACTTTGGTGATGAATCATGTGGAAAAACAAATACCTTGGGTGATTCGACCGATTGCGAAAAAAGTGGTTGATGGCGTCAAGGCGGGCTATGTGCGTCCACGAGTGAAAGAGCATATCGGGTATCTAGAGCAACATTTGGCAAACCATGAGTATTTCGCTGGTGATTTTTCATTTGCCGATATTCAAATGGCTTTTCCCTTAATGGCAATTCAACATCGCTTGCATGGTAAATATCCACATATTCAAGACTTTGTGCAGCGGGTGCAGCAACGGACGGCATTTCAACATGCCGAGCAAAAAAGCTTACAGTCGCAATGTGAAGAACAGCGTGCGAAAACAGCATAAATTAAGGGGCGATCATTCGCCCCTTGTTGTGTTGCATGTGCTTTTAACGTTTGATCACAATTGAATCAATACCACTATTTTGCAAGGTCTGTTGTGCAGCTAATGCAGCTTCTTGGCTGTTATAGGGACCAGAAAAAACCCGATACCACGTTTGACCATCTTCTACCGTTTTAATGATATCGGCAGATAAACCATTTAAGATAATTTCTGCACGGCGCGCATCGGCACTGTCAGGGTCAGGATAACTGCGCACTTGCAGAATATAGCTAACCGGTACGGCAGGCGTGATTTCAGTCGGTGTGAGCGTTGCGATATTGGTGCTTTGACTGTCTGATGCAGGTGCTTCGATAATCACCACATTGTCTTGAGCTTGAGTTTCTGGAATGGCTTGCTCAGGAATAGGCGTGACTTGTTGCTGCGGCAATAAATCGTAAAAACGATAATCTTGATTGGTGTCTTGTTCCGGCACTTGGGTGGTCGGGATACGGTTCTTTGGGGCAACTGGTTGCCAAGGCTGCCACAGCATCAGAATAGCGGCAACAAACAGTAGTGCTAAAATGGTCACGGCTGTACCGAGCCACTTTGGAATCAGCGGCTTTTTGGGTTTATTGGGTCGTTCAGATACACCACGTTGCGTTTTTCCAAACACCTGAAAATCCTCTTGCTCTAATCTTGTTAGTTGTAGCTTGAATGGGCGCTAAAACCAAGCATTATTGTTTAACAATCCTGCTTGGCTTTTTTTGCAATGATTTACTACATTAGCACTTCGGGCAAAGTTACTCTGCTGCGCTACGTCTTGCACTCGGGAATTACTTGACAGTAATTCTAACCCTCGCTCAGGTCTTGCAGCCATGTGTGAAGCTTCGCTTCACTTATTACATGGCTTCAGGCGCGGATACACCCAGTACAGTTAAGCCATTATGCAGCACTTGCCTTACATTGCTTGAAAGCAATAAACGCGCTTGGGTCAGTTCAGCATCATCACTCAAGACTTTGTGTTCATTGTACCAAGCGTGGAACAATGCCGCTAACTCTTTGAGATAATTACCAATTTGGTGTGGTTCATAGGCATTGGCTGCACGCACCACAATATCAGGATACGCCGCCAGTTTGGCTAAAATTTCAGTTTCAGCATCGAGCTCAAGTTTTGCTGCAAAAGGACGTGCCTGTGTCGCATCAAAATTCACCGCAGTCGCCGCTGCTTTTTCTAACATACGGCAAATCCGTGCGTGCGCATATTGAATGTAATACACCGCATTGTCTTTGCTTTGTGACACGGCAAGGTCGAGGTCAAAGTCGATATGTTGTTCAGACTTACGCATCACATAGTAAAAACGCGCTGCATCATTACCGACTTCTTTGCGTAGGTCGCGCAAGGTCACGAACTGCCCCGAACGAGATGACATTTGTACCATTTCGCCGCCACGCCATAAGCTTACAAACTGGACCAATAACACGGTAAGTTTTTTCGAGTCATAGCCCATAGCATCAATCGCTGCTTTCACGCGGGCAATATAGCCATGATGGTCTGAACCCCAAATATCCACAATATCGGTATAACCACGTTGTAGTTTATTCAGGTGATAGGCAATGTCTGAGGCAAAATAAGTGGTTTGACCATTACGGCGTTTCACTACACGGTCTTTTTCATCGCCAAACTCAGTCGATTTAAACCAAATATTGCCGTCTTGTGCATATAGGAAACCACGTGCGTCAAGTGTTGCTAAGGCTTCTTCAATTTTGTCAGTCAATGAGGCTTCGCTAAACCACGCATCAAAGGTCACACCGAAGTCGCTTAAGTCATCTTGAATATCATCCAAAATGGCTTTTAGTGCAGCTTGATGGAACACGCGATAGTTTGCACCGAGCAGTTGTTGTGCATTGGCAATTAAGCCATCAATGTGTTTTTCTTTGTCGCCAGACAGCACCACTTTGTTGCCGTCGCTATCTAATTCTTCAGCATATTGCACATCTTCAGGCACAGCGTGATAGACATCCATCACTGGTCGAGCATGCGCCGCGCCATCTTTGGCGATAATACTTTTGGCAATGTCTTTGACATAGTCGCCTTGGTAGGCATTTTTAGGGAAAACAAGGGTCTGACCTGTAAGCTCTAAATAACGTAAATAGGTCGAGGTTGCCAAAATATCCATTTGACGACCGGCGTCATTGACATAATATTCACGGTCAACGTGTGCGCCAGTGGCTTCTAACAAATTGGCAACGGTCATACCATACGCTGCACCACGCCCGTGACCCACATGCAGGCTAGACGTTGGGTTGGCAGAAACAAATTCGACTTGGATTTTTTTCGCTGCATTGACGCTGCTTTTGCCGTATTGATCTTGTTGTTCGGCAATCAGATCGAGCACGCTATAACGCTGATCGGCATTTAAAAAGAAATTGATAAAACCTGGTCCTGCAATTTCGGCTTTGCTAATTTCAGCCACGGTTGGTAGTGCAGTCAAAATTTGCTCGGCTAAATCGCGCGGTTTCATGGCGGCAACTTTCGATGCCACCATAGCAATATTGGAAGCAAAATCGCCATGACTTCGGTCTTTGGTACGTGTCAGTACACTGTTATTCTGCCAATCTTGCGGGAGAATGCCTTGTTGTTGCAGTGATTGCACTGCATGCTCAAGTGCTGTTTGTATTGCCGTATTCATAGTTACCGAAATAGAAGTCGCGGAAAAACGCCAAATATAGCAAATTTTGCAGGCTTAAGGGGAGAGGGATTGCAGTCGATTGCGTATATTCGCAGAAATCTTTTACCGCGCTTGAGTTTGAGCTGTGAGAAAAACTGCCACACGGTTGTTCTGTATGGCAGTTGGTGTGGAATTTTAGTCTTGTAAAATTTGCTCAAGCAATTCATTGCTCGGGGCAAAATAATAGGCACCATCGACCGCCGTAGTAAAATGCAATAAACGGTCGTGAATCGCATCGCCTGCAGTACCGAACATGCGTTTCAGCATGGCATCAATAATACTCAAGTCGTGGGTATAAGCCACAAAAAACAGCCCTTGTTCGCCTTGACCATCGCCATAAGGCAAGCTGTGGCGCAAAATTTCCATTTCTTCGCCGTCGGCATCTTCCACTACGGTGCGTGCCACGTGGGCGTTTTCAGGTTTTACATCATCTTCTAATTCAATCGATTCCAGTTTGGTGCGCCCAATCACCTGTTCTTGGCTATCGACTTTCAGTTGCTGCCATTTGGCTAAGTTATGCACATAGCGCTGTGCGAAAATAAAACTGCCATCGGCAAAAATTCCGTTCTGTTCTGGCAGTAACGCGACTTCAGCTCGATCATCTGGGAATTGCGGGTTTTCGGTGCCATCAATAAAACCCGTTAAGTCGCGGCTGTCGAGGTAGCGGAAACAAGCTCGCTCATCTAGTACATTCACTTTGTTTTGAATGCCAGTAAAAAAAGCTTGGCTCAGCGCAAAGCACAGATCGGTACGGCTACTGGCAATATGAATAAACACATCGGCAGGCACCACAGGCATGTTAAATGCGCCGTGTTGCGGGTCGAGCTGTTTAAAGCCTGTTGGTGTGGTGGCATGCAGTTTAGACCACAATTCAGGCCCAAAAGCGATAGCGGTTTTAATGTGTGCGTCGGGATGTTGCGAAATCAGCAAATCACGTGTGGCAAGCAGGGCTTCAATCTGTTGTTTTAATTCAGCAAGGCTTAAGTCTTTTAAGGTCAGCACAATAAAACGTGCATGTTCAGAAGGTAAGGGCAGAATGACAGATTGAGCAGTCATGTATAGCTCCTGCGTTATATTTCAGCGAGTAATGCCTCATTCTGCCCGATCTAGGCAGAGCTTAAAAGGCTATTTTTTAATGATTTTTACGATGTGATGAATCACTACATGGTCAGTCGTTGCTTATGCGCTTGGGGTAGTCTGCTTTTTAAATAGCGGCAGTATTTTCTGTGCGGTAAAAATAGCCGCAAAGCCCAGCGCCATACACAATACAATGCTCAAGCCAGTGGCAATATCCAGTGCTGCACTGGACCATAGCCCGATGGTGACCCCTAGTTGCCCTAGTACAAAAGACCACAGCAGCATTTGTTTTGGCGATTGTGCCAAAAGCCGTGCGCTAAGTGCTGGAATCACCAACAACGCACCCATTAACAATGAGCCAACCGCACGCAATGCCAGTACGGTAAATAAAGCCAAGAGCAGCATAAACACTAAACGCTGCCAAGCGGCATTTACCCCTTCGCTCACTGCAATATCGGGGTCAATCGCAACTTGAATTTGCGCCGACCAAGTGCGATACAGTACCGCCAATGCCGCCACAATTAGCACGGCAAACAGGGGTAAATCAGCCCATGAAATGCTGAGTAGGTCGCCAAATAAATAGCTCAGCAATTCTGGGCGCAGGCTAGGCACGTGTTGAATTAGCAACAAACCTGAACACAGCAGCGTGGCTGAACACAACGCTAACAGGGCATCATTGGGTAAGCGAGCATCGTGTAACATCCACAAAATAGCCACCAACAACAGCGCCACACAGCCCACACCTAACCCAAACGGTAGTTGTAATATGCCTGCAATGGCGACCCCAAGCAAAGTACCATGAGCCATCGTGTCGGCAAAAAAAGACATTCTGCGCCACAACATTAAGCAACCGAGCGGCGCAGTCAGAAACACTAATAGACTACCCATCAACCAAGCGGGTAACAGCAGTTGTAACCATTCCATCATGGCTTAGACCTTTGGTTCGGGGTGAATGTGCGGGCGTGGATCATGGGTACACGGTTCAGCATGGTCACTATGCCCACAGTGATGGTGATGATGTTGATAAAACATGCGCTGACTGCCAAATATCGCTTGATATTCAGGATGTTGTTGAATGCTTTCTGGTAAACCGCTACAGCAAATATGTTTGTTTAAACACACCACTCGATGCGTGCCTTGCATCACCCATTGTAAGTCGTGTGACACCATGAGCACCGCACAACCATAGCGTTCCGGCAGGCTGCGCACATAGTCATACAACTCAGCTTCAGACTGAATGTCCAAGCCTTGCATTGGCTCATCCAGGACTAAAATATCGGGTTGCCGTAATAGCGCCCGCGCCAGTAACACCCGTTGCCGTTCACCGCCAGACAGCTGTTGCACTCTCGACTGCTGTAAATGGAGGATGCCAGTATCTTCGAGTATTTCTTGGCGTAATTGGTTGTCACAGGCTTCGAGTTTGAGTAGGTCTTGTACCCGTAGCGGTAGGCTAGCAGAAGGATTAAACTTCTGCGGCACATAGGCCATTTTGAGTTTTTTGCTGCTGTTTACCTTGCCGCTACTTGGCGGCATAATCCCGAGTAATACTTTAATGAGGGTGGATTTACCTGCGCCATTGGGGCCAATTAAGGTAACAATTTCCTGCGCATGCAAGCTAAAGTCGACCTGGCGCAAAATATCACGCTCATCACGCCGTACTGACACCTGTTGCAGTTGAATCAAGGCGGGACTTAGCTGCTGCGGCATTGCTGACAAGTTCCAGAAATTTCAATAATACTATGCTGTGCGGAAAACTGATCTGAAGCTGCCAAGTGGTCAAGTTGTTGCATTAAACCTTGTGCCGATGCTTCTTTTACCGCATGACATTTAATACAAATCAAAAATGCCGCTTGATGCCCTTCACGCGGATGACAACAGGGAATATAAGCATTAATAGAGGTCAGGCGATGGATTAAGCCTTTTTCTAATAAAAAATCTAAGCTGCGATACACCGTAGGTGGCGCTGCAGGACGGTCAGCTTGCCCTTTAATTTTCGCCAATAAATCATAAGCGCCTACCGGTGCAGTGGCATTTAAAATCAGTTCCAGCACTTCTTTGCGCAATGGGGTCAGACGTGCGCCAAGCGCAGCACATAAGTCTTCTGCCTGCATCAGCCGTGCTTGAATATCGTGATGCCCATGCACGCCATGCAAAGCATTGTCATGTCCATGTGAACAAGAACCCATAAATAACCTCATTGTTGTTGCGCGCAGCTGCGAAAAATCAACAGCAGCAATAGCATAGCATGCAATCCTAATATCGCATCTTATCTATTGGTTGTAGCGGTGGACATTGCGAAAGCCCAAAATAGGCTTAGGAGTTTAGCAACTTTTGTTATACTATAACATGCTTTGTTTTCTGAGTTCTATGCTGATGTTGCGGTCGCTGTTATTTGT
>SSHD01000114.1 GCA_008017255.1 Acinetobacter sp. | reverse complement strand
CCGACACCGCACCAAACTCACCCATGGCGCGGGCATTACACAAAATCACACCGTAAATCAGCCCCCATTTAATATTCGGTAGCGTCACTTTATAAAAGGTTTGCCAACCTGAAGCACCGAGTACAATCGCCGCTTCTTCTTCCTCTATACCTTGCGCTTCCATCAGTGGAATCAGTTCACGTGCAACAAATGGAACCGTAATAAAAATTGTCGCCAAAACAATTGCAGGGACGGCGTAGAGGATTTTGACATCATGATCCATCAACCAACCGCCAATCCAACCTTGTGAACCAAAAATCAGAACCAACATTAAACCCGCAATGACTGGTGAAACTGAAAAGGGCATATCAATAATGGTGGTTAAAATGGCTTTGCCACGGAATTGGAATTTCGCCACCGCCCACGCTGCGGCAACACCAAATACCACGTTTATTGGCACCGCTATTGCGGCAGTCAGTAAGGTCAGTTTCACTGCCGATAGTGTATCTGGGTCAGTTAAGGCATTGACATAAACGCTCAGTCCTTGTTTAAAGGCTTCAACGAAAACCAAAATTAACGGTAAAATTAAGCAGCTCAAGAAAAAGATCATCGCGACAGTGATGAGCGTATAACGCACCCATGTTGGTTCACGGGTCGCATCTCGAGATTGCAACTTGAGTGCTAACGCATTGCTTGTGGTATTTAAGCTCATTGTGCAACTCTCCCCGTGCGGCGGCTTGCCCATGCTTGGACTAAATTAATCAACAACAGAACAGCAAAAGAAAGTACGAGCATGACCGCTGCAATCGTCGTTGCACCTGCATAATCATATTCTTCTAAACGAGAAATAATCATCAACGGGGCAATTTCAGTTTTATAGGGCATGTTGCCAGCAATAAAAATCACTGAGCCGTATTCACCAACACCACGTGCAAAGGCGAGGGCGAAACCTGTGAGCAGCGCAGGGAATAAAATTGGCATAATAATTTTAGTAATGGTTTGCAGGCGGTTAGCACCGAGCGCAGCAGCGGCTTCTTCAAGTTCGGTTTCAATATCACTGAGCACTGGCTGAACGGTACGCACTACAAAAGGCAGTCCAATAAAGATCAACGCCAAAGTAATACCAATCGGGGTATATGCGACTTTGATACCAATTGGTTCAAGATATTGCCCAATCCAACCTGTCGGTGCATATAAAGAAGTTAAGGCAATGCCCGCAACCGCTGTTGGTAAGGCAAAGGGTAAATCAACCAAAGCATCGACAATGCGTTTGCCTGGAAAGCTGTAACGAACCAAGCACCAAGCCAGCAATAAACCAAAAATTACGTTGACTAATGCCGCAATTAACGCTGCACTAAAGCTCAACTGTAAAGATTTTAAAATTCGTTCTGAAGTTAAAATTTCCCATAAGCCGTCCCACCCAATCCCTAGAGATTTGATAAATACAGCATATAAAGGAATAAGCACAATAAAAGACACATAAGCGAGGGTAAAGCCTAGCGAAAGACCAAACCCCGGCAGCACTCGGGTACGCTGCGACATGATATTTCCTCAAAGAGAAATGCTTAAAAATCAATAAGCAAATAAAAATGCTAAGACTAAAAACCCAGACAAAAATTAGGCAAACTTCAAATTAAACGGCACCTGATGCATCGGTTTTACAGGTTGTCGATTATTCTCGGGTAACAGGTAATTCAGGATTTCAGGGAACGGACCAAAACCAGCAGCCACATTCACATGACCAACTTGACCTAAATTAATCGGCGTGAGTTGCCAAGCCTGTGCCAATTGCAAAGCATCGACATAACTCAACCACGGGTCGTTTTCACTCACCAATAGCGTGGTGGGCACAGCAAGTTTCAGTTGATGAAAATACTGCTGATAATTTCCCACGCTATGCCGAGCAAAACCACTTTCACCAAAGCGGGCGGGGTTGGCAGGGGCAACTAGCAGCAAGTTTTTCACCTTTGCATTCAGTTCAGGGTGTTCTGCGAGTGCAGCAACAGCCGTTAAGCAACCAAAACTATGTGCAATGATTTGTACTGGTGCCTTTACTGCGGCAACAGTTTTCACAAATTGCGCCACCCATTCATTCAGTACAGGTCGATCCCAGTGCTTTTGCTGCACGCGAGAACTAGACACAAGTTGCTGTTGTAACCAAGACTGCCAATGCGTCGCTTCACTACCACCGACACCCGGAACAATGATGCTATGAACCATGTCTATTCTCCTTTTTTTTAAATCTCCCCTAACCCTTCTTTGTTATAGAAGGGGAAAGCTGCTCCCTTTTTTAAAGGGTGAGCTGCGGTTATAGCAGCGCAAGGGAGGGATTCATTATTTTGTTGTGCTATTGATCTTGACGAGTTGATCGAAAATACCGCCATTATCAAAATGCGTTTTTTGTACTTTCGTCCAACCGCCAAATTCTTGATCAATGGTCACCAGTTTCAATGGCTTAAATACCGTGCTGTATTTTTTCGCCACCGCTGCATTGCGTGGGCGGTAGTAGTGGCTTGCAGCAATTTCTTGACCTGCGGGTGAATATAAATAGTTCAAATAACCACGTGCGATTTGTAAATTACCTTTCTTCTCGGCATTTTTTTCCACCACAGCCACGGGTGGCTCAGCTAAAATCGAAAGCGAAGGCGTGATGATCTCAAATTTACCCGGTTGTTCACGTACAGCGAGGAATGCTTCGTTTTCCCAAGCCAATAACACATCGCCAATGCCACGTTCAGCAAAGGTGGTGGTTGCACCACGCGCGCCTGAGTCGAGTACTTTGGTTTGTTTGTAAATTTGACGCACAAACTGTTGTGCTTTGGCATCGTTACCGCCTTTTTGGTGTTTCGCCCAAGCCCAAGCCGCTAAGTAGTTCCAACGTGCTCCGCCAGACGTTTTAGGGTTTGGGGTAATAATTTCCACCCCCGGTTTGACTAAATCGCCCCAATCTTTAATTTGTTTTGGGTTGCCTTTACGCACTAAAAACACAATAGTCGAAGTATATGGCGTGGCGTTATTGGGCAATTTCTTTTGCCAATCTGCCGGTAGCAATTTGGCATTTTCTGCAATTTCATCAATATCTGCGGCAAGTGCTAGTGTGACGACATCGCCATTTAAACCGTCAATCACGGCACGCGCTTGTTTGCCTGAACCGCCATGCGATTGTTTAAAGTCAATGTCTTGACCAGTACGCTGTTTCCAATAGCTGCCAAATTGTTTGTTAAAGTCACTATACAGTTCGCGTGTTGGGTCGTAAGAGACGTTCAAAAACTCTTGCGCCGCGAAAGAAGAAACTGATAATAATGCGGCAATTACGCCGACTTTAACTTGAGAAAAACGCATGAAAACCCCCTTTCATCTAAATTACTGTTTGGAATATAGGGGCAGCATAACGCCAGTTTTTTTGCAAAAAAAATAATTAAAAGCGCAGTGGATATGAAAAAAAAAGAAATATATAAAACAGATAAGTTATGCTGAATTTGCGCTAAAGCATAAATTTTTAATGGCGCAACATGACTTGTTATAATTGTTTTAAATCAAATGCTTATTTAAAATGAACGAATGCGGCGGCAAAAGGCGATTAGATCATGCAATGTTATAAAAATGGGCACAAGATAGATTCGATACCGTTAATGGATCGAGCATTTCATTATGGCGATGGTTGTTTTACAACTGCTCGACTATTTCAGAACAATTTTGAGTTAAAAGAACTACATTTTGCTCGTTTAGCTTTGGCTTGCCAAAGTTTAAGTTTGGTGGCAGATTTAAACTACATCGAAACCACGCTTGCGCAATTAAAACAACAATATGGCAGTTTAAATGGCGTGTTAAAAATCGTGATTAGTCGTGGTGAGGGCGACCGGGGTTATAGCCTGCCGTTACACGCCGCCGATGTATATGTCTGGTATAGCACTAAACTCAGCCAAGCCGTGCAGCCTGAGTGGATTGAAAGCGGGCTGTTAAATCATGCTTTGGGTTTGACGATGCCGCATTTGGTTGGCTTAAAAACTCTCAACCGTTTAGAACAAGTATTACTGAAACAAGAAGCCGACCAACAAGGTTGGTTAGAGGCGTTGGTGAGTGATGTACAGGGGTATATTGTAGAGGGGGTGAGTAGTAATTGTTTTATTCGTATAAATGGACAATGGATTACGCCCGAACTTCGCTATAATGGCGTGCACGGTGTGATGCGGGCAAATATCTTAGCCCGTATGCAGCAGCATCAGATTGTATGTGAGCAGCGCAGCATCGAAATAGACGAGATCGAACGCATTGAAAGTTTATTTTTTTGTAATGCCTTGCATCCAATGAAAGCCGTTGTGCGCTTTAATGATCGGGCTTTCGCGCAACAACCGTATCTTGATTTATTCGCAACTTTAAACTTAGGATCTGTTGAGGATTCATAAATGAATTGCGTTGTTGTCTAAAATTTCGTTATACAAGGCATGAAATGAAGGTAATGGCTATTCCCTTGCCAAATTTCATAACGCAGTAGGGCGGAATTTTAGCCACAACCCTGCGGGACAAAGGTGTTTTTGCTGCTTTGTTAAATATTACTTATTTAGAATGACTAAATGGCGTAACATTTGCCTCGCATCATCTAAAAACACCTCTAGTCGCAACCATAGATGAAACCTCAACAGACCCTCCACCAGATTGATTAATATGCCAAAGCCAAGCAACCCAAACAACGGCAAGAAAAAAGCCAAAGCCAAAACCACGCCTAAAACTCCAGCCAAACCGAAAGCGAAATTTGCCCGCAAAGCCTTTTGGGGCGGTCTATTGATTATCGCTGTGGCGATATTTGCTGTGCTGTGGTCAAGTTTGTTCAAGCCGTACCCAATGCAAGGCAAAAAACAGATGATCGTGGTTGCCTCTGGCGATACCTATTCCAAATTTATTCAGCGTTTGGTCCAAGAAAATCAGGTCAGTTTTCCAATTATTTTAAAGCTGTATCAGAAGTTTATGATTCACGACAGTCTAAAAGCTGGAGTGTATGAAATTAGTCAAGGCATGAGTATTCGTCAGGTTTTAGCGTTATTGTCAAATGCTGAAAATGCGCAAATGAATCGTATTTTAGTGATTGAAGGCACGACCTTTAAGCAATTGCTGCAAACGCTCAAAAAAAATGAGCACGTGACTAAAACCATTTTAGACTTACCGCATGAGCAAATATTAAAACAACTCAATATTCCGCATAATCATCCTGAAGGTTTATTTGCACCAGATACTTACTTTTTTGCCAAAGGCGAAACCGATAAAAAAATCTTAACCGATTTATACAAACGGCAAATGAAATCGCTCGATGACGCATGGGCAGGTAAAGCAGCGAATTTGCCTTATAAAGATAAATATCAAGCGCTGATTATGGCGTCGATTATAGAAAAAGAAACCAGTTTAGACAGCGAGCTTGAGCAAGTGTCTGGGGTGTTTGTACGCCGTTTAAAAATAGGTATGCGCTTACAAACCGACCCAACCGTGATTTATGGCATGGGCGACAGCTATAACGGTAATATCACCCGTAACGATTTACGTACTCCAACAGCCTATAATACTTATACCATTGATGGTTTACCGCCAACACCCATTGCCTTGCCAAGTAAAAAAGCCATAGAAGCGGCAATGCATCCAGATGATGCCAAGAATATTTATTTTGTGGCGACAGGCAATGGTGGACATAAATTTACTGCGTCTTTGGCAGAGCATAATCGTGCCGTGCAAGACTATTTAACCGTGCTACGTGCCAAGAAAAAACAGGGTGAATAATGTTTATAAGTTTTGAAGGAATAGAAGGCGTAGGTAAAACCACGCTGATTCACAAAATTCATCAGTATTTTGAGCAACAGGGCAAAGAGGTGGTGCTGACGCGTGAGCCGGGTGGTACACCGTTGGCGGAACAAATTCGTGCTTTGCTACTAGCGGTGAATCATGATGAACAAATGAGCCACGACACCGAACTGCTACTGATGTATGCTGCACGCGCACAGCATTTACAACAGGTAATTTTGCCTGCTTTGGCTGCGGGAAAAATTGTATTGAGCGACCGTTTTACCGATGCTAGTTTTGCCTACCAATGTGCTGGGCGTGGTTTGAGTCAAGAAAAACTACAGTTATTAAATCAAACCTTTGTAACGCAAATGCCGAATATTACCTTTTGGTTGGATGCACCCATTGAAATCGGTATGACCCGTGCCAGAGAGCGTGGCGCATTAGACCGTTTTGAGCAAGAGAAGTTGAGCTTCTTTGCCAAAGTTCGCGCAGGCTATGAAACTTTATGCAAAGCAGAACCTGAGCGGATTAAGCGTTTAGACGCAACGCAAAATGCAGATGTGGTATTTGAAAATGCGTTGATGTTTTTGAAGTAGGCGTTTGATAGTGTTGGCGATTCCACAACATAGCGATGGAACAGGGTAAAAAAGGACATTACACACGACCACGCCAAAGTTGCACTTTAAAGAGTTTGATAATCATTAGACCTCTTGCAAAACCCCCTATAGTTCCCCCTTGAGAAGGGGGAAACAAAGGGGTAGTAAATAATTTTGCAAGAGGTCTATTGCGTGAATAATCTAAAATAGTCGCATTTGATTTAGTACTAAAAAATGATACTATAATAAGCATTACAAAGGTCGTTGTTGATGCAGAAAAAGCATATTAAAACATTAAAAGCTATATTTTCTCGTCCTGTATCGGCAGCCATTCGTTGGAAAGAGATTGAAGCGCTATTTATTGCCTTAGGTGCAGAAATTCAGGAGCGAGAGGGTTCTCGTGTTGCAGTGATCTTGTTTGGACAAGTTAAAGTTTTTCACCGCCCACACCCTGTACCAACCACAGATAAAGGCGCAGTGGCTTCGGTCAGAACATGGCTAGAACAAAATTTTGTCACACCAGATAGCATCAATAAGGTTATAGAGGAACATGATGATGAGTAAAAATATCATTAAAATCAATGGTTATTCTGCGGTAGTTGCTTATGATGCAGAGCTTGACATGTTGCGTGGTGAGTTTGTTGGTTTAAATGGTGGTGCAGATTTTTATGCGACCAATATTGCCGATTTACATAAGGAAGCAGAAGTTTCTTTAAATACGTTCTTAGCGGTATGTAGCGAGCAAGGCATTGAACCCATGAAACAGTTTTCAGGCAAATTTAATGCACGTATTTCGCCAGAACTGCATGAAAAATTAGTCCTTGTTGCAACAGCGCAAGGGAAAAGTTTAAATGATCTTGTGTGTCAGGCACTTGAGCATGAGGTGGGATATGCTTGAGTTGTACGTGCTCACATTTGATCTGATAGTTTTACATTTTTGATCGCACTTATTTATTTCAAATTGGTGTTATAACAACACAGCTAAGTAGTTTGGCATTCCACAACATAGCAGTGGAACAGGGTAAAAAAGGACAAAACACATGACCACGCCAAAGTTACGGTTTAAAGAATTTGATGGGGATTGGGCTGAATCAAAATTACAAGATTGTATAGATTCAATTGATTCAGGTTGGAGTCCTCAATGTGAAAGCTATCCTGCTGATGAAAATGAGTGGGCTGTTTTAAAAACCACATCAGTAGATTGGGATGGCTTTAAGGCTAATTTTAATAAAAAACTTCCATCTAATTTAGAAGCTAGATTTGAGATTGAGGTAAAACCTAGCGATATTTTGGTTACTCGAGCTGGTCCAACTGAGCGTGTGGGTGTGGTGGCTGTCGTTCCACAAACTGTAAGTTCTAAATTAATGATTTCCGATAAGTTAATTAGATTGAAAGCAAATCATGACAATAATCCTGAATTTTTAGGAATCAGCTTGTCATCTGCAAAATGTCAAAATCAACTTCAATCTAAAACTTCAGGACTAGCAAAATCTCAGACAAATATTTCTCAGAAAATTTTATCTGATGTAAGTTTAATGACACCTGCAAAAGAAGAACAATCCAAAATCGCCACATTTCTTTCCGCAGTGGATGAAAAGATTAGCCAATTAACTCAAAAACATGAGCTACTCAGCCAATATAAACAAGGCATGATGCAGCAGTTGTTTAGCCAACAAATTCGTTTTAAGGCGGATGATGGTGGGGAGTTTGGGGAGTGGGAAAAAACTACTTTAGGCAAAGTAGTGAACTTTCAAAATGGTAAACGTGTGCCTCTTAGTGAATCAGATAGACAGAAGCGTCAGGGAGAATATCGATATTATGGTGCATCAGGCGTAATTGATCATATTGATGATTATATTTTTGATGGTCAATATATTCTGATCGGTGAAGACGGTGCAAATATTATTACTCGATCTTCGCCACTAGCTTTTATTGTTGAAGGCCAATTTTGGGTTAACAATCATGCTCATATTTTTCAATCAAAAAATGGCAGTAATGTTTTCTTAGCAGCATACCTAGAAAGTTTAAATTATGAAAAGTTTAACT